>JAZOVJ010000050.1:0-14153 GCA_045658645.1 Clostridia bacterium
AAAAAACCACGCTTTAAAAGCGTGGTTTTAATTTATTAGTTCTTCGGCTTAAAGAATGATGGGACGTTTACATTGTCCATACTTGGCTTTAAGGTTCTTGAGAAGATTGCATCGTCATCGTTTGATGCTAAAAAGCTTGGTGTTCTTGTAGGAAAGTCAGGCTTTTGAGGAGCTGCACCCGGAATATTGATTTCCTTTGCTATGCCTCTCTTATTTTTAGCATTAAGACCTGTTGCAATCAATGTTACCTTAATTTCATCCTTCATATTTTCATCAACTGCAGTACCAACGATAATTGTCGCATCCTGTGAAACCATTTCACGAACGATTGAGGAAACTTCGCCCATATCAACAAGCGAGAATTCTGTACCACCTGTGATGTTAAGAAGCACGTTGTGTGCACCTGCGATTGATGTTTCAAGAAGCGGAGACTCGATAGCAGCACGAACTGCATCCTGAGCCGCATTTTCACCCTTACCGATACCGATACCCATATGAGCAACACCTGAGTCACGCATAATTGTGCTGACGTCAGCAAAGTCACAGCTGATGATACCGTTCTGAGCGATAACTTCAATGATACCTTCAACGCCCTGACGAAGAACTTCGTCTGCAAGCTTGAATGATTCTTTTATAGAAATTTTCTTATCTGCTGTCTTTAAAAGAAGGTCGTTAGGAATTGTAACGATAGCGTCAACATTCTGTGAAAGCTGGTCGATACCCTGTTCTGCGTTCTTTGCTCTCTGTGGTCCTTCAAAGAAGAAAGGCTTTGTAACAACGGCAACAGTCAAAATTCCCATTTCCTTTGCAAGCTTTGCGATAACCGGAGCAGCACCTGTACCTGTTCCGCCGCCCATACCTGCTGTAATGAATACCATTTCTGTATTTTCCAAAAGCTCTTTTATTGCATTTTCAGTTTCTTCTGCTGCTTTCTGGCCGATTTCCGGCTTTGCTCCTGCGCCCAAGCCCTGTGTAAGTCTTGAACCAATCTGCATAGCAACCGGTGCCTTTACTGTCTTTAACTGCTGTAGGTCTGTATTTATAGCAATAAATTCTGCATTTGAAACATTTGCTTCAATCATTCTGTCAACTGCGTTGTTTCCGCCACCGCCTACGCCAATAACTTTAATTCTTGCTCCATCTGTAGGCTGTACATCCTGAGCTTCGGTCACAAAATCAATATTGTTACCCATTTATATGTCCTCCTTAGTTTATTCTTTACCTATATAAATTTATTCTACTATGTTTTCAGAATTATTTCAATACTTATTTAATATTTTTTTAAAAAATTTACATTTTTCCACTAAATTTTCCTTTTACGGAGTATAAATCGCCTTACCCGTTGTGGCAAGGTTTATGGTTCCTCTGGAATTCTGAGTCAATTTATTTGAGTTAACCGCCTCTTTGAACAGGCTTAATTTCCTTGAAAAATCTATATGTGTTCCGCAGATAACATCAAGTCTTGACTGATAGTTAAAGGTGATATTTGTCATATCTTCAAATGATATATAGGTTACATCCTTTATTATGTCCGCTTTTTCCATATTTCCTATGCATGTGATAACAATTTTTTGAGTTTCTTCTTCTTTTAAGGATATAAATTCACCTTCATTTGCAGATGCTACCTTTACTCCCTCCAAAACTGCAACACCCTCAAGCTTTTCTGCAGTTTTTTCCAGAATTCTTCCGTCTTTATCGATAACTATAAAGGTTTCTGCATAGCTGACCTGTACCGCAGGAATTCTCTCGATAACTTCGATTGTTAAAGTCGGCGGGAATGGTTTTTTCTTTACCGTCACCTTTTCTGTATATGCAAATTTTGAAATCTTTTTCTTTATGCCCCGACCTCTTGCTGAAAACAGATTTCTGCCGTTATAATCCCCGATTTCTGTAAAAATCTGTTCCTGGGAAATCTTATTGTTTCCTACAATGTTTACTGTTTTTATATTAAACAGCGGTGTTAAAAACATTACTATCAAAATTGCAATAACTCCAAGCACAGTAAAAAAAGTATACCGCCTTATCTTCTGTTCGCGTATACGTTTTTGACGTCTCAAATCGTGACGTGCCTGTATGCTTTTGTCTTTTGCATTCTTTACCATTTTAATCTCTCCGCTTTATATCAGCACCCAGGGATGACAGCACCTTTTCAATATGGTCATATCCCCTGTCGATAAACTTCACATTTTCAATTTGGGTTTCACCCTCTGCCGAAAGTGCTGCCACAACAAGTGCCGCTCCTCCGCGCAGTTCTTTGGCTATAACATTTGCACCGGTAAGCGGTGTTTTTCCCATCACTACCGCAACTCTGCCATCGATTTTAATGTCAGCACCCATTCTTTTCAGTTCTTCTATATGTTGAAATCTGTTTTCAAATATGTTTTCAACAAATACGCTTGCACCATTACAGGCTGTAGCAAGAGCCATAAACGGCGACTGTATATCTGTCGGAAATCCGGGATATGGCATAGTTTTTATTGTGCCTACACTCGTAAGCAGTTTTGCCGGAGTTATAACCACCTTATCCTTTTCGGTATAAATCCCCGCTCCCATATCCTTTAAGATATTAAGCATTGCGCCTATGTGATTACTGTCCACCTTTTTTAAAACAACAGTTCCGCCGGTAATTGCACCGCAGGCAAGGTATGTAGCCGCCACAATTCTGTCAGGAATTATAGTATGCTCCACGCCATATAGCTTATGTACCCCCTGGATTTCGATGGTATCGCTTCCGGCGCCTTTTATCTTTGCACCCATACGGTTCAAAAACCGCTCAAGGTCTACTATTTCCGGTTCTCTCGCCGCATTTTCAATCACCGTCACACCGTCTAAAAGACAGCTCGCAAGCATTGTGTTCTCAGTTGCGCCCACGCTCGGAAAATCAAGGTGTATTTTTGCCGCCGACATATTCGAGCCGTCACAGTGTATGAACCCGTGTGATTCAGTTATTTCAACACCCAGTTGCCTTAACGCTTTTAAGTGTAAATCAATAGGGCGGTTTCCGATTTCGCATCCTCCGGGCATCGAAACCTCCGCCTTTTTGCATTTTGCAATAATTGCGCCCAGAAAAATTATGGAAGAGCGCATCTTTCGCATAAGTTCGTCAGGGATTGTGTACCCCGAAATCGTGGAAGAGTCGACCTCTACCGAGTTCTTCTCCCACTTCACCCTGCACCCGAGATTTTTAAGTACCGAAATGGTTGTTTCCACATCGCTTAAGTTCGGGCAGTTGTAAATTATATTTTTTCCATCACTTAAAATTGCGGCAGCCAGGATTGGTAAGACAGCATTTTTTGCTCCCTGAACGTCAATTTCGCCCTCAAGCCTGCGTCCGCCGTCAATTATCAGTTTGCTCATAGAAACACCTCCTGCTCCCTTATAAATTCATATAGTATACTATGAATTTTTAAGAACAATGTTCCTATGGCATTCAGTTTACATAAATGTACTATTTTAGTATAGCAAACTATTAAAACAAAATCAACTTATTTCAATAAATTGCTTCAAAAACGCTTTGTCTTCTTCGGTAAGCTCCGCTGTTTTTAACATATCAGGACGTTTTTTAAGTGTCACTAAAAGTGCCTGCTCACGTTTCCATTTTTCAATGTTCCTGTGGTGACCCGAAACTAAAATTTCCGGTATCTTAACACCCATAAATTCCTGCGGATGCGTGTATTGCGGGTACTCTAAAAGTCCTGAAAAATGGCTTTCGTTTGTGTATGAGCTTTCACCTGCCAAAACCCCAGGCACCATACGTGAAATCGAGTCAATCACCGCCATTGCGGGAATTTCGCCACCTGTTAAAACAAAGTCACCGATTGAAATTTCTTCGTCCACAATCATATCTAAAACTCGCTGGTCGACGCCTTCGTAATGACCGCAAAGAAATACAATGTGGTCTTTTTTTGAAAGCTCCACCGCTTTTTTCTGGTTAAATACCGCACCCTGAGGTGACAAAAACACCGTGTGCGGTTTTTGAGGTAACCCCTCCGCCACGCTCATATATGCATCATAAATAGGCTGAGGAGTCATAAGCATTCCGCCTCCGCCTGAGTATGGGTAATCATCGGTATTTCTGTGCTTGTCCTTTGAAAAGTCCCTGATATTTATAAAATTCATCTCTAAAATCCCCGCAGTCCTCGCTCTGCCGGTTATGCTTCCGCCTAAAACCGCCTCGAACATTTCAGGGAAAAGTGTTAAAACATCAAACTTTATCATTCGTCTTCAAGCCCTTTTGGTATTTCTATAATTATCTTTTTATTTTCAATATCAACCGACTGCAAAACCCCGTCAATAATCGGAACAAGAAGGTTCTTCTTACCTTCTCTTTTTATATCGTAAACATCATTTGAGCCTGTGCTGAAAACGTCTGCTAAATCGCCGATTTTGCCGTTTGCATCAAAGACCTCGCAACCGATTAAATCTGCAATATAGTAAACACCTTCAGGAAGTTCGCCAAGCTCTTCACGAGGCACCAAAAGAACAGCATTTTTAAGCTTTTCTGCTTCTTCTATTGAAGTAAGCTGTGAAAAAGCCACAATGATGTTATTCTTCTGATACTTGATATTCTTAATATCAAGTCTTGTTTCCTGACCTCGCATTTTTGCTATGCAGAACTTAAGCTCCTCAAAAACCTCCGGTGAGTCTGTCCATGTGACAATTTTAACCTCTCCCCGAAGTCCGTGAGTATTGATGATTTTTCCAACTTCTAAAAAGTCCATAGTTATGGATTCCTTTCTTTTCTTAAAAAAGGCACAAGGCAAAAATACCGTAGCTATGCCGTTTTTCGTAAAACAATGCTGCGGTATTCTGTTAGCCTCTTATATTAAAATAAGTGCCCGTCTGACACTCATTTTAATTACCTTATTGAACAATATCAACAGATACGTGCATATTTTCCATGCTCGCAGCTGCCTTAACTACGGTACGGATTGCTTTGGCAATCTTTCCCTGCTTGCCTATAACCTTGCCCATATCGCCGTCTGCGACACGAAGCTCCAGGGTAAGTGAATTGTCACCCTTGATTTCGGTAACCGAAACCTCATCCGGATGCTCAACCAAGGCCTTGGCAATTACTTCTAAAACTTCTTTCATTACTGAAATCTCCTTACATAATACCCTGTTTCTTTAGAAGAGCCTTAACAGTATCTGTTGGCTGTGCGCCGTTAGCAATCCATTTCTTAGCCATATCTGCATCGATTGTTACTGTTGCAGGGTCTGTTAGAGGATTGTATGTTCCGATTTCTTCTATAAATCTACCGTCTCTTGGGTATCTTGAATCAGCTACTACAATTCTGTAGAAAGGAGCCTTCTTTGCACCCATTCTTCTTAATCTCATTTTTACTGCCATGTTGTTTCACCTCCAAATTAATATTTCTTTTGTATATTAAAGCCTTATGGCATCAATATCTTAAAATTTTCCGCCGAAGCGTTTCATTTTCTTCATAAGCTTTCCACGGTTGCCCGTCATCTGTTTCATCATCTGACGCATACTTTCGAACTGTTTCAAAAGCTCGTTTACGTCCTGAACTCTTGTGCCGCTGCCTTTGGCAATTCTCACCTTTCGGCTTGCAGCAATAATCTTAGGATTATGCCGCTCCTGCGGTGTCATTGACTGTATTATGGCTTCGGTGCGTTTCATTTTTCTTTCACTGTCCGCCTCATCAACCTTGTCAAGAGCCTTTTTGTCAATCCCCGGCATCATTCCAAGTAACTGTGTAATTGACCCCATCTTCTTTATCTGCTGAAGCTGACCTAAAAAGTCCTCTAAGTCAAAAGTCTGCTCACGCATCTTTTTCTCAAGCTCTTCTGCCTGCTTTTCTGAAACGACCTCCTGAGCTTTGTCGATAAGGGTCATAACATCGCCCATACCAAGAATTCGGCTTGCCATTCTGTCAGGGTGGAACGGCTCAAGCTCGGAAAGTTTTTCACCAACTGATGCAAACTTTATAGGCTTACCTGTTACTGCCTTAACGGAAAGCGCAGCACCGCCACGTGTATCACCGTCAAGCTTTGACAGAATTACGCCGGTGATTTCAAGCTGTGAGTTAAAATGCTCTGCTACGTTAACGGCATCCTGACCTGTCATTGCGTCAACAACCAAAAGTGTTTCTGATGGGTTTGTTTCTTTTGTGATTTGTGAAAGTTCTTCCATAAGAACTTCGTCTATATGAAGTCGACCTGCAGTATCTATGATAACAGGGTCGTTTCCGTGCTTTTTAGCATGCTCAACTGCTGCCTTTGCAATTTTAACAGGGCTTTCTGCATCTCCCATTGAGAATACCGCAACACCGATCTGGTCACCCAAAACCTGCAACTGTTTGATAGCAGCAGGACGGTAAACGTCACATGCAACAAGCAACGGGCGTTTGTCCATTGTCTTGCGAAGATGAAGTGCAAGCTTCGCTGATGCGGTAGTTTTACCGGCACCCTGAAGACCACACATCATTATAACTGTCGGTGCAGTTTTTGCAAATTCAACTCTTGCATTTTCCGTTCCCATCAAGGTAACAAGTTCTTCCCGGACAACCTTTAATACGTTCTGGCTCGGTGTAAGGCTTTCCATAACCTCTTCGCCCATAGCCTTTTCGGAAACGGTTTTTATAAAGTCTTTAACAACCTTAAAGTTAACGTCAGCCTCAAGTAGTGCAAGCTTAACCTCACGCATTGCTTCTTTAATGTCTTTTTCAGTAATTTTAGCTGTGCCCTTTAGTTTTTTGAACACACTGCTAAGCTTTTCACCCAAGTTCTCAAATGCCAACGCTCTCACCACCTTTAAAGCCGTTTTTCTATTTCCTTAATCTTTTCCTTCAATCTACTGTCTTCAGGTATTTGTGCGCCAACTTCTTCTACCAACCTTGATATTTCGGCAAATCGCTTTGCCATACCAAGCTTTTCTTCAAAGTTTATAAGATGCGCTTCGCCCTGCTTTATAAAAGCTCTGACGCCCTGTCTTGATACTCCTGTATCCTCGGCAATCTCCGCTAATGACAGGTCCTGATTATAGTAAAGGTCAAGTGCCTCTGCCTGTTTCGGCGTCAACAGCTCTCCGTAAAAATCAAGAAGAACACTTACCGATAAATCCTTAGCCAGAGCCATCACCAACCTTTAGTGTAAACTAAAAAAACTTTACAGTCGGTATTATATACCATTATTATTGGTTTGTCAATGGTTTTTGTTAAAAAAATTAAAAAACAAAGATACACAAAAACACACCGTCACAACAAAACAAAAACTCTGTCAAAAGACAGAGTTTAGTTTCATTTTGTAAAGCTTTTTCTTTAGGATAAAGAAAATTGTTCGAATCGGTAAATTCACTATCCGGCATATGTGTTTACGACAGGTGCTTAACTTCACCGATTATGGTCAATTTTTACATCCCAAAATCAGATGCCGTCATATAGACCCTGTGCACAAAGGTCAGCAATAGCCTTCTGCACTTCTTCCTTGTCCTCACGATATGTAATTCCGTACCACTTATCCTTGTTTGAGTATGCCTTAACTGTTGCAAGTCCTGATTTCATCATCTTATCAACTGTGTTAGGGATTAAGCACTCATCTTTCATAAGGTCAGCAGTTTCAAGGAAATTCTTGAATTCCTTTTCAAGTTCCGGGAAAATGTCAGGCGTAAAGCCCCAAAGATTCATTGAAACCTTCTGGTCAGCAGGCAACTGTGTCCAGGTTGCGCCGTCATCTTCAGTAAACTGCATCTGTGAATTGATTTTTGTTCTTTCAACAATATCCTTTAAGTAACCGTTTTCGATTACACAGCATCCTCTTGCCACTGTTCCGTTTTCAGAAACTGTCTTGTCAAGGTCATAGCCTACCATACAGAAGTCCATACCTTCAGCTTTTGCAAGGTGGTCGTGAATTTCTGTAAATGCGTTAGCGCCATAGTAATCGTCTGCATTGATAACTGCAAACGGTTCCTTAACGGTATCCTTACAGCAAAGAATTGCATGAGTTGTTCCGAAAGGCTTTTTTCTGCCCTCAGGAAGAATTGAAACATCCTGCATAACGTAGTCAACGTCAATTACCTTTTCAATCTTCTTTCCAACAAGTTCCTTAAAGTCCTTTTCAATTTCTTCCTTAATAATAAATACGATTTTATTAAAACCGGCTTTCTTTGCATCATAAACAGAAAAGTCAAGTAAAACCTCTCCGCCCGGTCCGATTGGTTCCATCTGCTTAAGTCCGCCAAAACGGCTTCCCATACCAGCTGCCATTACTACTAATGTTGTGTTCATTTCAAATTCCTCCAAACAAAATCTTCTCATAATAATTATAGTAATAATTTGGAATTTTGTCAATATATTTAAAGTAAAATGGCATTCAACAACACCTGTTAAACCGTTGTATTTGCAGCATTTTTTTGCAGTTAAAACTTTTTTGAAAAAAATTTAAAAAAATGCTTGACAAATAGCTTTCTTGCTGATATAATAATCTCTGTTGTCACGTATTGTGTCATTTGGGAGTATAGCTCAGCTGGGAGAGCGTCTGCCTTACAAGCAGGATGTCACAGGTTCGAGCCCTGTTACTCCCACCAATAACACTTTTCTTATATGTGGCCCGGTAGTTCAGTTGGTTAGAACGCTAGCCTGTCACGCTAGAGGTCGTGGGTTCGAGCCCCATCCGGGTCGCCATATTTTTTTGTGACAATATTTGCCTCTGTAGCTCAGTCGGTAGAGCAAGGGACTGAAAATCCCTGTGTCGGCGGTTCGATTCCACCCGGAGGCACCATTATAAATGCGGGAGTGGCTCAGTGGTAGAGCGTCACCTTGCCAAGGTGAACGTCGCGAGTTCGAATCTCGTCTTCCGCTCCATTTCACAAAAGACGCTCTAATGCGTCTTTTGTACTAAACGGCACCATAGCCAAGTGGTAAGGCAGAAGTCTGCAACACTTTTATGCCCCAGTTCGAATCTGGGTGGTGCCTCCAGAAAAAAACCGTCAATCTTGATATAAGATTGGCGGTTTTTTCATTTAAATCCGTCTTGCTACGGGATAAATTTCCTTGCTTTTTTACATACACTCTGTTATAATTGAGATAATATTACTATTTAGGGAAAGGAGCTACCCTTTATGAATATAATCATTGTTGGCTGTGGCAAAGTCGGACAGAAAATTGCCGAAAAGCTGAGCCAGGAAAATGAGCATAACATTACTGTGGTTGATACAAGGCGATTTAAGGTAGAGAACATCATTAACGAATATGATGTGATGGGTGTTGTTGGAAGCTGTGCTGATATTGACATCTTAAAAGAAGCCGGAGTTGAGAATGCAGACATTCTTATAGCCGTTACAGGCTCTGACGAGCTTAACCTTTTAACCTGCCTTATGGCAAAAAAAGCCGGTGAATGCCAGACCATAGCCCGTGTCAGAAACCCTGAATACCGAAAGTCGCTTCCGCTTTTCAAGGAAGACTTAGGTCTTGCTATGATTATAAATCCTGAACAAACCGCTGCTATGGAAATAGCACGAGTGCTTCGTTTTCCAAGCGCAATACAGATTGATACCTTTGCAAAAGGAAGGGTTGAAATTCTTAAATTTAAAATACACGAAGGCTCTCCTCTTAACAATATAAGCGTTATGGAAATGAGCCAGAAAATCGACTCAAACATTCTTATATGCGGAGTTCAGCGCGGTGATGACGCCGTCATCCCCGGCGGTGACTTCGTATTAAACGCAGGTGATATTATTAGCATCGTAGCCCCTGCAAAAAGTGCAGGTGAGTTCTTCCGTAGAATTGGCGTTAAAACCAACCGTGTAAAAGACGCTATAATAGTTGGCGGAGGCGAAACCGGATACTATCTTGCGGGTATTCTTCTCCGCTCCGGAATTAAAGTTAAGATTATTGAGAAAAACCAAAAGCGAAGTGAGGAGCTTGCCGAACTTCTTCCAAAAGCTACCATTATAAACGCCGACGGAACAGAAAACCGTGTTCTTTTAGAGGAAGGCATTGAATTTGCAGAGTCTTTTGTGGCTCTTACCAATATAGATGAAGAAAACATTCTGCTTTCGCTTTTTGCAAAAAGCAAGATGAATGGTAAGCTTGTAACAAAGATTAACCGTATCGCATACGATGAGGTTATTTCAAACCTTGACCTTGATACCACGATTTATCCGAAAAATATTACTGCAGAATATATTGTGAAGTTTGTTCGTGCCAAGAATAATTCCATAGGAAGCAACATCGAAACAATGCACAGTATTTTAGACGGGAAAGCCGAAGCTTTGGAATTTATTATCCGTGAAAATTCACCGGTTGCAGGTATTCCTTTAGAAAAGCTTAATATTAAAGAAAACATTCTTGTTGCCTGCATTAACCGAGGTGCAGATGTTATTATTCCAAGAGGTCGTGACATAATTAACGCAGGCGACCACGTTATCGTTATAACCAAAAATTCAGGTTTTACCGATATATCAGATATTTTAAAATAAGAGGTGTATGCTATGAATTATAGACTAATCTTACATACCCTCGGATGGGTTTTAAATATCGAGGCGGCGGCAATGCTTTTGCCACTCGTGTGTTCCCTTTTATACGGTGAAACAGATATGGCAAAGATTTTTCTTGTCTGCAT
Source organism: Clostridia bacterium (assembly GCA_045658645.1). GTDB lineage: Bacteria > Bacillota > Clostridia > UBA1381 > UBA1381 > UBA1738. The sequence continues at coordinate 10,582 of JAZOVJ010000050.1, forward strand.
CGCCATTTGCCTTGCAATCGGAGTAGCCCTCACGGTAAAACCGCTCACAAAAAAATCAATGTATGCCAAAGAAGGCTTCACCTGTGTAGCACTTTCCTGGATTGTCCTTAGTATATTCGGTTCACTTCCGTTTATTTTTTCAGGGACTGCAAGCGTTATAGATTCACTTTTTGAAACGGCTTCAGGATTTACTACAACAGGTTCAACCATTCTCGCAGACGTTGAAATACTTCCAAAAGGTCTTCTCTTCTGGCGAAGCTTTACACATTGGCTGGGCGGAATGGGTGTCCTGGTGTTCCTTGTTGCCATTCTTCCGTTAGCAGGAGGTAACAATCTGCATCTTATCAAGGCAGAAAGCACAGGGCCATCAGTTGGAAAACTTGTTCCTAAAGTCCGCTCAACTGCAAAGATTCTATATCTTATGTATCTGGCACTTACCGGGATTATGCTGGTTTTACTGCTTCTTGGCGGTATGAATCTGTTCGAATCCCTGACAATTGCTTTCGGAACTGCAGGTACAGGCGGTTTTTCCATACTGAATAGCGGATGCGCAACTTACTCGCCATATATACAGATTGTTATAACCGTATTTATGATGCTGTTCGGCATCAATTTCTCACTATATTACCTGCTTCTTTTAGGTAAAATAAGAGATGTCTTGCGTTCAGAAGAGCTTCGTTCATACCTTGGAATTATCCTTATTTCCATTGTTATTATAGTTTTTAACTGTAAAGATATGTACCAAAACATCGGCGAAGCCATTCGCCACACCGCATTTCAGGTAAGTGCTATAATAACCTCTACCGGTTTTACAACCACTGACTTCGATTTATGGCCAGCGTTTTCAAAAACCATTATAGTTATTCTTATGTTTATCGGTGCGATGGCAGGAAGCACCGGAGGAGGCATTAAGGTTTCAAGAATTCTTATTGTTTTGAAAAGCATAAAAAAAGAGATTTTCGGTGCAGTACATCCTAACGCCACACGAAAAGTCACCATCGACCAAAGACCTGTGGCGCACGAGATTGTACGCGGAGTAAATGTTTATATAGCGGCTCATGTAGTGCTTTTCGCAGTATCTGTTCTTTTAATAAGCATTGACAACTTTGACCCTACAACGAATTTTACAGCTGTTTTAACCTGCCTTAACAACATCGGGCCGGGGCTTGCCGAAGTTGGTCCAACACGAAATTTCTCGATTTTCTCGAATTTCTCAACTTTGGTTCTAACGGCAGATATGCTTGTAGGAAGACTTGAAATATTCCCGTTCTTAGTGCTTTTCGCACCATCTACGTGGAGAAAATAAAAGACTTTGATTTACTCCAAGTCTTTTTTATAGCATAAAAAAAGCGTTCCGTTTGGAACGCTTTTATTTGTAAGATTTTATGCAGAATAAACGCTGCACTGCTTTTTATCTCTGCCTTTTCTTTCGAACTTAACCTTTCCGTCAATCAACGCAAAAAGTGTATCATCACTACCGATACCAACATTGTTACCCGGGTGAATCTTAGTTCCTCTCTGTCTTACAAGGATGTTGCCAGCCAATACGAACTGACCGTCTGCTCTCTTCACACCAAGACGTTTACTCTCGCTATCACGACCGTTCTTGGTAGAACCCATACCTTTTTTATGAGCCATTAATTAACACCTCTGCTTTCGAATTAGATTTTAAATAGCTTAAATTAAGCATTGATAGATTCAATAGTAATCTTTGTGTAAGGCTGTCTGTGACCCTTCTTTGAACGCTCGTTCTTCTTTCTCTTCATCTTGAAGACGTAGATCTTTTTAGCCTTTCCCTGCTTTGTAACCTTACCAACTACCTTAGCGCCGGCTACAACAGGAGTTCCGATTGTTAAATCGTCACCATTTGCAACTGCAAGTACCTTGTCAAATGTAACGCTTTCGCCTTCAGCTACTTCAAGCTTTTCAACGAATATTACGCTACCTTCTTCAACCTTGTACTGCTTTCCGCCTGTTTCAAAAATTGCGTACATGAAAACACCTCCTTATAATATGAAGTCACGCTGATGCCGGTACCCGTTTGGGATTTATAACCATGCATTCATGCGGATACTGTAGTATTATACCACACACAATTCTGTTTGTCAACGTTTTTTTGTATTATTTTGTAAGATTATCTTCTGTTACCGTTCCGCTTCCTGTTATGGGAATTACGTCACCTAAATATTTCGGTTTTGAGTGCAGGATTTCGCACTGCAAAAAGGCTTTTACCCTTGCCGGATATTCGCGTATGCTCTGAAACGCCGTGCTTTTAGCTGTTGAATTTTCCGCCTCAACGCCCATCACATCTATACCCATTTTATTGCCAATATAAAGAGCTCGGCGAAGATGCAATGATTGGGTTACAACAACAGCTTTACTAACCTTAAAAACACTTCTTGCACGGTACATGCTGTCATAGGTGGAAAATCCTGCATGGTCCATAAAGATGTCATCCTTTGGAATACCCTTTTCCAAAAGGTAGTTCCGCATAACATTAACCTCGTCATAACTACTCTCACCGTGGTCACCTGATACTAATATTTTCTTCGTATGCCCAAGGTTATACACTTCAATCGCCTTATCCAGCCTGTTGGCAAGTGATATTGACGGTCTGTTCCCAACAATACCTGCACCAAGCACAATTATGCAGTCTGCTTTTTGGGTTTCTACCAACGGCACAGTCAGTTGTTCGCCAATTCTGTCGGTGTGGTTATATATCATAACAGTAAAGAAGATGACCGCAATGATTCCTGACATAAAAATTCGCACGGCCTTTTTTATGATTTTTTTCATTAATGATTCCTTTCACCTGTGTTAATTCAAGAAACTATTTCCATAACCTTGCCCAAATCGTCAATTTCGTAAGTAACAGGTATTCCCAACGTATTCGGAGTATGGTTCGGGTTGAACCAACATGTATCAATTCCTGCGATAAAACCACCCCTCATATCGCTTGTAAGGGAATCGCCGATTAGAAGCACTTCCCTTTTATCTGTTATGCAAAGCTTTTGGAACACATAATCAAAATATTCCTTGTTAGGCTTTTCTGCACCTACGTCCTCTGATATAAAGATATCATCAAAAATATCATTAAGTCCTGAAAGCCTTAATTTCTTTTCCTGTGCTACCCTTGTTCCGTTTGTAACTGCAACAATGACATATTTTCCTTTCTGTGAAAGAAGTATTTCTTTTGCTTTATCTACAAATTCTATATGGTCGCCCAGTGTTACCTGATATTCTGCATTAAAATTTTCGACAATCGAAGTGTCTGCTCCAACCTTTTCAAAAAACTCACGGAAGCGTCCAACCAAAATTTCAGGTTTAGTTAGCTCGTTTCTTTCAAGCTTTTGCCAATATTTCGCATTTATCCCCGAATACAGCTTCAGCATTTCGTCACTGCATTCGCCCATTCCGTATTTTTTGAACAAAAATTTGATTGCATACGCCTCTGACGCAAGAAAATCAAGTATAGTACCGTCTACATCCCACAATAAATATTTATACATAATCGTTTCTTCCTTCCAAAGCCTACATTTATGCAAGTCGGCTTTTTATTATCAAAAATAATC
>JAZOVJ010000051.1:0-3468 GCA_045658645.1 Clostridia bacterium
TAGCTTTTCGCAAACCTTTTCAAACATATAATAATCAAACTTGATTATCAATCCGGACTTTTCCATTACACCTATATATTTTCCGGGCATAATAACTTCACCCTCTGACGTTTCCCATCTTGATAAAGCCTCACTTGATACAATTCTCTTGGTTTTGTTATCAACTATAAATTGGAGATGCATCTTAAACTCTTTATTTTTTAATCCATATCTTATTTTGTTAAGAAGAACCTTCTCGTTTGTGCGATTCTTTATGCCGGATAAAAAATTTATTAAATTTTTAGAAAAATTCTTACTCATTTTTCATTCCTCATCAATTCTATATTATTGGTACATAATATGTAATGTAATGTTTTTTGTGTAAAAAACAAAAATAGCTGCAACAATCAAAAGTCTACATCCCGAGCTTGTACCATTGCAGCTGGACTGGCATAGTTTAAAACCTTAGCCTCTTTGCTTTGCGTCACCGGTTTTCACCGATTTTGCTAAATATTGAACTCTAATAAGCTTACCACAATGAACTGGCTTTGTCAAGCAATCTTTCAACCTCTGGCAAAAACCCAAAGCGTATTATTTACAGAATTTTCTTCATCACTTAACTTATAAATGCTAAGGATGACAATTTCTCCGTTAGTCTTTTTATATGAAATTCTTGGGGTATTGCCTTCCAAAAGTTGTTTTTTTAGAGCGTCATAATTCAAAAAGTTCATAGTTGCTCTGTGGAACTCAGGCGCAACAGAATCATCGATATACTTAGTTAAAAGGTTAGAAAAATGTTCTTCATTTTCATTATAAGCAAGGTATGCAGGCATTAAAATACGATGCGCCTTGTCTGTATCTAAGTCTACACGATATATTCCATTATAATTTTCTTTCAGAATAGAAATCATTGCATCAATTTCGAGTATTCCTGTCTTTGTATGAACATAACCCTTATCATCTATGCGGGAAACATTTTTCATTCCTTTTTCCTGATAATACTGTGCCTTTGCCTCGTACATTCGTATTTCGGCCTCTCTTACCATTTCTTCACAGTTTGTATTCTGCTTTCTGTATGACATACCGATAGCAACATTGTATCCCATAGGCTTTAACTGCTCGATAAAGGTTTCTATATTCTGTCTTATGCTTTCCTGTGCGGTTTTCTTTGCAAATACAAGGAACTCGTCACCGCCCATACGGTAAATACTATGGCCATAGAACACTTCTTTGAGCGAATTTGCAATGTATATAAGCATTTCATCACCGGCAGCATGGCCGTACTTGTTGTTTCTTAAGTGAAGCTCATTAACATCAATATAAATGCAGGAAAAATCACAAGGCTTTTCTTTATCAAAAACAAGAATGTCCTTTTTATATGCAACACGGTTTAATGTTCCTGTAAGAGAATCTGTTGTTGCAGCAAGTTCAGTTCGGTTTAAATGCTTTTTATTATATATAGCAATAGAGAAACAAACAACAACATCTTCGATGAGCTTTCTTGTAGCAGAGCTTTTCTTTGAGTTTATCGTACCAAGGATACTTACATGATTATTCTTATCTGTGATAATAGCAAAAGAAACATCTTTAACTCCTTGCTTTAACATGAAGCTATGTAGTTCAAGATTGGTTTTGGCAAGATGCTTGTCAGGAACAATTTGCATAAATCCGGTATCCTGTTTATCCGAACGAATATTTGCTGCATATCTAAAAAGTTCGCCAATAAAATATTTTCTATCATCACCAAGCAACTGTTTTTCCCTCAGCGAAGGTTTGATATAGTAATAATCTTCTCCGTCAGTATCCGCAAAAAAGCAGGAACGTGCAAATGCAAATTCTTTTATTCTTTTAAGTGCCGAATTTATATTTTCGTGTTGTTGGTTTATTTCCAAAAGAAGATGTCTGATATATGAAGATTCCTGATTTAGTTTTGCTCTGTTTTTCTCGCTCCTCATAATCAGTTCAAGATAAATTGCTATGATAAGAATAATTATTGCAAAAATAGTAATCAGGTTATGTGATATTTTGTGTGTTTCTGCAAACACCTGAGTTTCATAACGAGCAAGCATAATGCCCCAGTCAAAATCCTCAATAATGGAATAATGAATATAAAGGTTCTCGCCTGTGCGAATCGATTTAAAAGAAGAGTATCCCTTATCGTTATTAACTAATTGTTCATAGGAATATCCATCATTATATTCTCTGTTTTTCAAATCTGACAGTTGACCAGGATTTTCAGATATGGTATCAATGACAAACTTTCCGGTTTCTTTGTCATAAACGAAAAGCTGTGCATCAAGCTCTTTTGCCATATTGTTATATTTCTCATTGATGGTTTCAATTTTTATAATACCGTATATAATACCGACGGTTTCTCCGTTTACACGAATCGGAACACTGCTTCGGACAACTTGTTCATCAGGAATTGAATAACTAAAAGTTCTTCCCGTAATGTGCTCTCCTAAAAGAGCCTGCTCCTCAAATGATATTTTTCCTTTTAAATCATAGGTTCCATCCTTTGTGATAAAGGTGCAATCAGGATTAAGTATACCAATTCTTGAAAACAAGCCGATAGGTTTGAAGGAATCAAACATACGCTCATAGCCTTTTCCGTCAGCATAAAGCTTTGACGCAAAGTTTGCCATTGTAGAAAGATTTTCTCTGTCTGATTTAAGTTGCAGAGTCAGGTCATCTTTAATCTGCTTCGTTTGTATATGAAGCATTTCATAAGCATCTTCTTCTGCCTGAAGGTAGAAGGATGTAACCATAGCAAAAAAGACCGCACATATTAAAATTGCAGCAACAATTGTATATATAATATTATTCTGCCGTTGCTTTGTCCGTTTATATGTTGTTGCCATGGCCATTACCTCTTAAATATATAACATTATTAAAACTACATACAACTACATAAGATTATATCATATATAATAAAATTTTTCAATATTATTCGCTATTTTTCTATAAAAATTCTGCTTTTTTACAAAAAAAATCGGGGAAAACATAACATGTTCCAACGTGGCAACTTAGAGCAATATAGATACAACAGTGCCGAAGGCACGCTAGGAGAACTGCTTAAAGAAGCAGAATTTGGCGCAAAAAAAGAGAACATTGCTTAGTTCCTAACCTAAGTAATGTTCTCTAATCCTGATTGTTCAATACTTCTCGTTTGCAAAGTAGAGTATTGAATGATTGGCGGAGAAGGAGGGATTTCTCACTTCGTGAGCCTGTTGGAACATCAGTTCTTTTTTCGCTTCTCGCTCAAATTCACTGTGTTCCTGCCACTCCTTTTTGCTCACTTCTTCTGCCACCGGCAGCGTTCGCAAACGTCCCCCTCGCACCTCCGGCGCTTAGGTTCAAATCTTAATTTTCTCATCAAAAAAAGCAAACTGTTTTCATAGCTTGCTTTCCTTGGCGGAGAAGGAGGGATTTCTCACTTCGTGAGCCTGTTGGAACATCAGTTCTTTTTTCGCTTCTTGCTCAAATTCA
>JAZOVJ010000052.1:0-6178 GCA_045658645.1 Clostridia bacterium
TTTTTATTAACCCTCTAATGCATCCTGCAACCACCAGGCTCCGATGTCAAACGCTTTGTAAAGGTTTTCTCTCTCACCTGAACGGTAGTTTGTACCCTTTCCAAGCTCACCCGTGTTATCCTGAATATGGAACTTAACCTTTTTAGCAACCTGAATTCCGTTCACTTCTTCGCTTTCCACAATTTCAAGCACAAGAATAAGTCTCTTTGAAAGGTCGCCGTAGTAAATTTTATTACCCTGTCTGTAAACAGGCTTATCTTTATATGTCAATACTTTCGCTTTCTTTGACGCTGCCATAATTATCCTCCTTTTCCAAACAATCTAAATATGAATAACTTATTCTAACACACTTTTTCCGCTTTTTCAAGTGTTTTTTTATTCTGACACTATTTCCGTAACCTCCGGCACAAGCTCTTCCTTTTTATACTTACCGTAAAAGCTGACCAAAAGCCACATCGCAGCACCTAAAACCAACCCCCAAACTGCCGATTCAAGCTCGCTTTTCCCCAATCCATTGATGTAAGAAAAACCAAGGATAAAAGCCACAAGCGGCAGGATATACACCAAAAATGCCGAATACAGCACCTTTTTTGTGCCCATTTCAATTATTACGCTGTCCCCCGCTTTTGCACCCGCCAAATTCCTTGCAACAAAGGTGTGCTCACGTGATGAACAGGCAGCTTTACAGGTAGCGCAGTTTTCGCCGCAGGCAGACTTTCTCATAACCGTGCAGGTGCAAAGCTCGCCTTCTGCCGACTTAACAACTCCCGTCTCTTTCATATTCCAAGCATCTCCTTTGCGTGTTTTATGGCGGTTTCGGTTATGTTATCGCCGTCAATTATCCTTGCAAGCTCACTAACTCGCTCCTCCATTGAAAGCTCTCTTATCCTTGTAACCGTTCTTTCGCCCTCTTCCTGCTTTTTAATCACGCAATGATTATCGGCAGTTGCGGCAAGCTGTGCCTGATGCGAAACGCATATAACCTGACGGCCTTTTGACAAAGCCGAAAGCTTTTTCGCAATTTTCTGTGCCGCACTTCCCGAAACACCTGTGTCGATTTCGTCAAATATCATAGTATCAATTCCATCATTTATTATGGACTTGATTGCCAGCATTACTCGTGAAAGTTCACCGCCCGATGCAATCTGCACAAGCGGTTTCAACGGCTCGCCGGGGTTTGGTGAAATCATAAATTCCACGCTGTTTGCACCCTTTTTGTCAAATTCACATTCATTTATGAAAATCTCAAACTTCACCTTTGGCATATCAAGGTCAGAAAGTGCAGTTTCAATTTCCTTTTGCAGTCTTTTTGCTCCCTCACGTCTTTGGTTTGTCAGTTCCTTTGCCGCCTTTTCAAGCTTTTTGTTTATGCTTTCAAGCTCTATGCCAAGTCCTGATACCGCTTCATCAGCATTTTCCAAGACTTCAAGCTCCTCCTGTGCTTTTTTCAGATACTCAATTGCGGAGCTTTCGCTTCCGCCGTATTTTCTCTCAAGCTTTGTGATTGTGTCAAGACGCTGCTCCATATCGTTAAGCACCTGCTCGTCATATTCAACTCCGTCTAAAATACCCTTAAGCTCATGAACCAGGTCCTCAATCTCATACTGAATATCGGTTATTTTTGAGGCAATTTCGTCAATTTTTCCGTCAATTCCCGAAATCTTAGAAAGTCCTGCCGATGCAACACTGACGCTATCATAAGCGGAATTGTCCTCATAAAGCGCACTGTACGCCTCACTTATTGCACCCACAATTTTTTCCGCATTCTCTATTATAACCTTTTCGCTCTGTATTTCCGCTTTTTCGCCGTCCCTCAATTCTGCAGAAGAAAGCTCCAAAACCTGATACCTTAAAAGGTCAATTCGTGAAAGACGTTCCTCCTCGTTCTTGGAAAGTGCCTCTATTTTCTTCAAAATTTCTCTGCGTTTTGAATACAAATCCACATATTCCGACAGGTCAATTTTCGCATATCCGTCAAGAAAATCAATGTGTTTAGATGGTGTTAATAGTGCCTGATTATCCTGTTGTCCGTGTATATTTATAAGCTCCGCACCGATTTCACGAAGCACGTTCTGCGGCACCATTGAGCCATTTATTCTGCACACACTTTTTCCGTCAGCACTAAGGCTTCTTGAAACAACAAGCTCGTCACACACCTCAATACCGTTTTCCTCAAGAATTGCATTAAGACTGTCGCCTATCGAAAAAAGACCTTGAACGCTTGCCTTTTCCTCGCCATAACGGACAAGGTTTTTGCCGCCACGGGCACCCAAAAGAAGATTGACAGCGTCTATAATAATAGACTTACCCGCTCCCGTTTCACCGGTCAGCACCGTCATTCCCTCTTTTACTTCTATATTAAGCTTTTCTATCAAGGCTATGTTTTTAATATCAAGTCCTAATAACATAACTGTTCCTTTCTAAAAAAGGTCAAAATCACTCTTTTCCAAAAAATATCTGTCTTAATTTAATCACCATATGCTCCGCTTTTTCAGGGTTCTGGGCAATAACCAAAATAGTGTCGTCACCCGCAATAGTGCCAATCATCTCGTTAGCCAGAAATGTGTCAAGTGACGCCGCAACGGCATTCGCCATACCGGAATGTGTCTTTACCACAACGGTATGCATGGCTGCCTGAATATTCAGAACACTTCTTGAGAATATAGACAAATTCTCACGGTTATCGTGTTTTTCCTTTTTGGTGACAGCATACTTGTATGCACCGTCAGAAAGCGGAATTTTAATAAGCCCAAGTTCTTTTATGTCACGGGAAACAGTTGCCTGGGTTACCATAAACCCTGCATCTTTCAAGGCTTTAGTCAACTGTTCCTGAGTTTTAACGTCCTTTTCGGTTATTATACTCAAAATTTTTGAATGTCTTTTCTGTTTCATTTAATTCACTCCTGCATCAAAGTTTTGCCATCATTGTATGGTAAAACGACTGTTTTCCCAATTTGATTGTATTGAATGTGCGTTTTGCACGTCTGACCGTTACAGTTTCGCCCGAATTGATTACACTTTTATCCATTCCGTCCACCGCAATTCTTGCACTCTTTCCGCCTTTTTCGTTAAGTTTCAGGCTTATGTCTTTAAACTGTGGCATAAGCATTGGCCTTGCAGACAAGGTGTGCGCACAAATCGGGGTTGCAATAAACAGGCTCATTGCAGGGTCTGCAACAGGTCCGCCTGCTGACAGAGAGTATCCTGTTGAGCCGGTAGGCGTTGAGATAATGATGCCGTCCGACATATATTCGCTGACCTTACTTCCGCCTGCGCAAATCTCGGTTTCTATCATCGGTGCATCGTTCTTGTAAATCACAAGGTCATTTAATGCAACGTATGAATCTCCTGACTCAAGGATAATTTCCATCATCATACGCTCTTCAACAGTAAAATCATCCGCCAAAAGCCTTGCACAAGCAGTTTCTATATCGTCCGTTTCAACCTCTGTCAAAAATCCCACTTTCCCAAGGTTTATGCCCATAACAGGAATGGCTTTTGCAGAGGCAGGTTCTGCAACCCTTATCATCGTTCCGTCACCGCCCAGAACGATTGCTGCATCGCAACCCGAAAAAACGTCACCCGAAACAAACTCTGCCGAAACTCCGTCTATGCGGTCTTTTTCCTGCATAAAAACCTGCGCCTTCCCGTCAAGATAATTAAGAAGTCGCTTTGTGTAGATATATTCTGTATCCTTTGTATAGTTTGGAATAACTGCAATTTTTTTCACAGCATACCGCTCCTTTAATGCATATTTATACACATTATACAATATTTTTTATAAAATTTCAAGTGTTGTATAATTTTTTTTGACAAATAGTATATGTTTGATTATAATAATATGAAGAAAACAGACGAAAAGGATTGATATAATATGACAAAACTATGTATTTTTGATTTGGACGGAACCTTGATGAACACCATTCCGGCAATATCACATTTTGGTAATGAAGCCCTTAAAAAATTCGGTTTTCCTGAAATTACACCGGACAGATATAAGCTTTTGGTCGGCAATGGACGTGACCTTTTAATTCACAGAATGCTTGCAGAGTTTGACAGTGATACAGATGAAAACTTTGAAAATGTCGGCAGGGCATACGATGCGGGTTATGAAGCAGACCCTCTTTATAAAACCGCCCCGTATGATGGAATTCTGGATTTGCTTGATACCTTAAAGGAAAAGGGCTTAACCCTTGCAGTTTTATCAAATAAACCGGATAACGTAACACAGGACGTTGTCCGCCTGTTCTTCGGCGACCGCTTTGATGTTATAGCAGGTCAGAAGCCTGGCGTTGCTCCAAAGCCGGACCCTGCCGGTGTGTATGCTATTTTGGATGAGCTTGGCATAACCGCCGAGGAAAGCTTCTTTATCGGTGACACTTATGTGGACATTTCCACCGGCAAAAATGCAGGCATCGAGTCTATCGGCGTGCTGTGGGGATTTCGCGATGAGGCCGAGTTAAAAGGCGCCGGAGCAGACCATATCGTGTCCCATCCATCAGAAATTTTAGACATAATTTTGAAATAGAGATTTAGAAAAACGAAGAAAAACGAAGAAAAACGAAGCATTTTAAAGCATTAAAATTGTATTTTAAAAAAGTTTCGAAAAAGTGTTGACTTTATTTTAAGCTTGTAGTACAATAGCAAATGTTGGTCCGTGCCTATGGCACAGACGGTAGTTTAATCGTTATATTAAGGAGGTAAATTCAATGAGCAGCTATATGCAGAAACCGGAACAGGTTGAAAGAAAATGGTATATCATTGATGCAGCAGGTAAGTCACTAGGTAGAGTGGCAGCAACTGCAGCAAGTATCTTAAGAGGTAAGCACTTACCTACATTCACACCACACGTTGACTGTGGCGATCACGTAATTATTCTAAACGCAGAACAGGTTGTTTTGACAGGTAACAAGCTAAACCAGAAGGTTCGTTACTATCACACAGGCTGGGTAGGCGGAATTAAGGAAATCCACTACAATAAGCTTATGGCAGAAAATCCTGAAAAGGCTGTTATGTACGCAGTTAAGGGTATGCTTCCAAACAACACAATCGGAAGAACAGCTCTTACAAGACTTCGTGTTTACAAGGGCGCAGAGCATGAGCAGCAAGCTCAGAAGCCTGAAGCTTGGACACAGGAAATTAAGTAAGGAGGATTTTTGAAATGGCTAAAGAACAGTATTTCGGTACAGGTAGAAGAAAGTCTTCTGTTGCAAGAGTAATCCTTGTACCTGGTAACGGTAAAATAACAATCAATAAAAGAGACATTGACGAATACTTTGGTCTTGAAACACTAAAGCTTATCGTTCGTCAGCCACTGGCTCTAACAAAGACAGAAGCTAAGTTTGACGTTCTTGTAAACGTTGAAGGCGGCGGATTTACTGGTCAGGCTGGTGCTATCCGTCACGGTATCGCAAGAGCTCTTCTTGAAGTTGATACAGACGCATACAGAGCAGACCTTAAGGCTGCAGGTTACCTAACACGTGACTCAAGAATGAAGGAAAGAAAGAAGTACGGATTGAAGGGCGCTCGTCGTGCACCACAGTTCAGCAAAAGATAATATTATTATCGAATTCAAAATCCCACAACTTTGGTTGTGGGATTTTTTGTTGTTTAGTACCGAATTTAAAAAATATGAAAATAATATTGTATTTTTCTTTAAGCTGTGGTATCATAACTATTGCAAGTAATAATTTAAGAACAGTGTTAAGCTACATACTCCCCCAACCTGCAAAAAATGCAGGCTCCGTTTTGGGTGTGTGGTTTTCACTGCTTAAAATTATTACTTGCAAGTTTGGAGCTATGCGTTTTTATGTGTAGCTTCGGCTACACATTTTTTAATTTCGGAGGTTTACCATGAAAAAACTTACAGTGGGGCTTTTTTCAAAAGTCCTTAAAGATTCAATAAATGAAGACCTTTGCAAAATCGTAGCGGATTATGCGAAGTATTTAGAGCCTGCAACAAATATGCTTATAAATTCTGAAGCTACTGTGGCTCTTTGGGATATACAGAAAATCCTCCTCAAAAAAACTTTTTCCGAAAACACCAAGCTACAAAAAATCCAGGAAGTCTTTGATAAGTATAATTTCGATTTTGATAGTTACATATAACTTTTTATAACAAAAAAAGATGCAGAATATTCTGCATCTTTTTATTTTACGGTCTCATTTTTCCTTCATC
>JAZOVJ010000053.1:0-23526 GCA_045658645.1 Clostridia bacterium
CCGGAACCAACTCCAGAAGCAACTCCAGAAGTAACACCGGAACCAACTCCGGAAGCAACTCCAACACCGGAGCCGACTCCAGAGCCAACACCGGAACCAACTCCAATTGCGGTGTCAGTAACAGGCGCAACAAAAATCGAAGGTGAAGAAGCAACATTAGTTGTTGGCGGCGGATACAGAAGAAATATGAAGACAGATGATGGAGCGTATGCTTTATCATTCTCACCGGTTGTACATGAAGCTGGTCAGCTGTATTACTCTACATACACAGTAAATGTTGCAGTAGCAGGTGATTACAACGTACAGGCAGTTGCATCAATCAGAAGCCAGACATACACAAGTGACTGGACAATCTATGCAAATTCAGAAGATAACGTAGTACCTGGAATTGTACATATAGGCGATGTAACAACAGGCTGGTATACAAACAACTTCAAGATTTACAACTGTGGTTCACTTTATTTGAACGAAGGTATAAACACAATTTACTGGAAAGTTAATGAAAATGATGCTCCAAACGGACAGATGCAGGCAGCTCTTGACTATATCGAGCTAACACCATCAAGCTCAATAGTAGTTCCGGACCCAACACCAACACCGGAAGCAACTCCTGCGCCAACACCGGAAGCAACTCCAGAGGCAACACCGGAAGCAACACCGGTTCCAACTCCGGAAGCAACTCCAGAAGCAACACCGGTTCCAACTCCGGAAGCAACTCCAGAGGCAACACCGGTTCCAACTCCGGAAGTGCCTGAAAATGCTATTATGGTATCATATTCAGCAAAGACAACTGTTGAAGGTGAAAATTACACAGATGCAACAGTAACACCAAACTCAAGAAGAATGAACACTCCGGATGATGGTAAGAGAGCTGTAAACTACGTAAGCTTTAACCCACAAAACTACAGCGGAAAAGACTTTATTCTTTCTTACACATTATATGCTGAAAAAGAAGGCGACTATCTGTTAGAAACAGTCGCATCAATCAGAAGCCAGACATACACAAGTGACTGGTACATGTATATAAACTCAGACGCTAATATGGCTCCTCAGTACAGCCAGGGCGCAGATGTTAAGACAACAAACTTCTTGCCAGATGTTTTCAAGGAATACGATTGCGGAATAATCCACTTGAACCAGGGTGTGAACACACTATACTGGAAGGTTAACAAGGACGATGCTCCAAACGGAATTCTTCAGGCTGCTATGGACTACTTTGTACTTACACCGGTAATTTCAATTATAAGCCCAAGAGTTGAAATTAAGGATGTATTAAAGAAGGGCGAAGCTGCCGAAATTGCAATTGTTAACGGCGATGGTATGCAATTAGGACTAAATATGTTCAAGAACGTATCATTAACAGCAGCAGACGAAAGAATTGCAACAATGAAGGACGGCAAGGTTCTTGCAACAAATTACGGAACAACAACTGTTACATTTGCTTTGACAGATTCAAACGGTAACATATACCAGGCTACAAAGGATATCACTGTTATATCTGAAAAGGGTATCTGGATTGCCGATGCAGAAGCAACTGACGGCGGAGTTGTTACTGTAAACGTTGGCGCAACTGAAGACTATGCAGGCGGCGACAAGCTATTTGCAGTTGTATTTGATACAGTTGACGGATTGACTACATCAGTAGCTTCTTCAAGCGAATTTACAGCAATTCCTGCTATAGCAGCGGCTGGTACACAGGCAGTAACACTTAATGTTGGAAGCGTAAGCGGAACACAGAAGGTTGCAGTATTTATCTTAAGTGGTAGTGATGCAGAACAGGCTATTTACTTAAAATATATTATTGACTGAAAAAACGGAGGAACATTATGAAAAAAATTGCGTTTATATTAGCTTTAATACAAATGTTGTGCGTTTTTTCCGGAATAGGAGTATATGCTGCTGATGTTGCAGTAATAGATACACTCCAGTTTCAGGATTCAAAAATCGGAATTTTTACAGAGAAAGATTCTGTAAAGCTTGATTTTACTTTTACAAGTAAGCTCCAGAGTATAACTTCATATCGATTTGAAGTAACAGACGTTTGGGAAAGAATGGTTACAGAAGGAGTATTTACAATTCCGGTAGGTAAGAAAGTTGCAACATTAGACTTTGGTAAATTTAATGTTGGCTGGTACAGAGCTACAATTTATGACAATATAAGCGGAAGAGCGCTTGACAATTACATCACATTTTCTGTTACACACGACCCGGCAAAGAGAAAGGTATTTGAAAGCACTCCTTTCGCAGCCGCTTTAGCAGGTGAATATGATGCATTTGTAAGAAATGACCCATTTATTGTGGCAGACGCTTTCAAAAAAGCTGGTATCACATATGTAAGAAACGTAGGTTCAGGTTGGTTGGAAACTACTGACCCGATTGTTAAAAAAGGTTTTAACCAGTACGGAATAGATGAAGTATCATACCATGACGGTAATGCGTTGAGATACAACACATCAGTATCATCAGCAGACTATATGGCGTTTACATCAGACTTAATTTCTATTTACAATAACTGGAAAGAAATCAGTAAAGCTAACTACGACTATGCAGAAGCTATAGAAATTCTTAACGAAATCGACAACGGATTCTATGGCACAACAGGTACTTCTGACAACTTTGCAGCATTCACAAAGGTAGCTGCAATCGCACTTGCAGATTCTTCTTTAGGAGATCCTTTAGCTATTATGAATGGTTGGGCAAGTGCAAGTAATACAGGTTTTGTTACATGGGCACTTCAGAACGATATAGCAAAGTACAGTGCTGCATATAACTACCACACTCACGATAACAGTTTTTCAAGACTTTCAACAGCTGTAAATGCTGTTAATGCGTACGGCGATGCAAATGCTCCTGTATGGGGAACAGAAATCGGAACTCCGTATTACTTAGCAGGCAGTGAAACACATATTAAGGATAGTGCATTGTTAGATTCAGCAGCATCATCTGTTAAGAAGACAATGAACCACCTTGCAAGAGGTTCAAGCAAGGTATTCGCATTCCTTTTAAGACCATATCTTGAAAACGGAAAGGACTATGGTTACTTTGCAACACCTGAATGGTTGCCATACCCAATGTTCTCATCACTTAGCGCTATGACTTACGCTCTTGGCGAAGGTATCATAAAGGGTGAAATAGCAAATCTGAATGATGAAACAACAGGTCTTCTGTTCGATAACGGTGCAGGAAGCGACGTTGCAGTTCTTTGGAGCCAGAACCAGTGCTACGTAGATATCTACGCAGACAAGGTTACATTTATGGATTTGGTAGGATATGAAGAAGAAAAGATTGATGAAGACGGAGACGGAAAAATCAAGATTTGTGTAACTTCAGAACCTGTTTATATCATGTTTAACGGACGCAGCGCAGTAGAAAACTATTACCCATATGAGTATAAGGCTGATACAGCTCCTACACAGAAGAAGTTTACAACAGCTGAAAGAGTTATTATACAGCCACTATGGGGCGACAAGGATCCGAAGAGCATAAGAGAAATCGGTCACTACATTTACGGTCAAGATGAAAATTCTGTAAAGCTTGAGGTTTATAACTTCAACAATACAGCAGTTAAGGGAACTATTGATATTATCTGCCCAGAAGACTTAACCTTTAACAAGCAGACAGTATCTTACTCGGTTGCACCTATGAGCAAGACAGAAATCCCACTTAAGATAACACTTAAGGAAGGTACTCCGACAGGAACAAGCTCATTCATTAAGTTTGCAGGTAAGCTTGATTCAGGCGAAGCTTTGTCAAACTGTGTATCTAAGTATTATGTAAACAACGGATCAAGAACTATTTCTAAGGAAAACATAATAGCATTTGAAAACATCTGGGATACAAAAAGATGGAACCTTGACAACCACGGCGCCGGTACAAAGATTTCTGCTCAGGGTGTTCAGTCAGATAACACAATTACAATTAACCAGGTTGCTGAAGGAACAAATGACTGGGGTTACCCATTCTTCTACATCGAAGATACAAGCATCTTTGAAGGAACAGCAGGTGTTATCTTTGAGGTTAAGAACACAGGACACATCAAGGAAGGCTCAACTTACTGGGCTGAACAACTTCAGATGTTCTTACATATGAAGGACGGACGTCAGTATAAGACAAACTACTCTACACCAAAGTCAAGAGAATGGACACAGGTTGTTTACCCATGGTCAGCATTCTATCTATACTCTTCTCCAGAGGGTATGTTCGAAACAAAGACACTTGATTTTAATGATATCCAGGCTATTTCAATCGGTACAAACTCAGCCGATATCAGAACAATCAGAAACTTCGGTGTATTCTTCTCAGATGTAGACAGCGATAAGCTTGATTCAGACAAGACTGTTAATTTCTCAGGAATGACAGAAGGTGGTCACTACACAACAGGCAGTGACAATATGATTTTGACAGCCGAAGTACCGAATGAAAAAATAATCAATATTCAGGTATTTAATGGCAGAGACAAGTTGGAAAACTTTGTCGTAGACGGAAACAAGGTTATTATTGACTTTACTAACATGGGAAGAGGAAAGTACAATATAATGGTAAGTGCTGAAAGTGAGTACAATTTCCAATATATGAATAATTTCTCATTCTATATTGACTAAAGGAGGTTCAGCTAATGAAAAAGCGTATATTATGCATAATTGCTATATTAATCATACAGATGATTGGTATTCCTGCAGTTTATGCTGATACTAACGATGTTGTATCATTTGAACCGGGAAGCTTGGTAGTCAAGGGCGAAAAGGATTTTGGCGCCCTTGAATATCCGGTGGATGTTACGGTTACAGGATATGACAAGAACGGTCAGTTAAACTACATTGATGTAATTCCTGTTGGAAAAGACGGAAAAATGTCATTTAAGTACTACAATACAGGAATCAGCGGTGACTATACTTATACATTTGTTATAGGTTCTTTGGGAAGAAAAGAAACAGCAACAATGACAGGGTTCATCGGTCGCGATTACTGGGATCAGTATTGTGCAGAAGTGAACGGTTACGCAGATAATAATGATTTTGCTAACTTTAAGAGCAAAATCCTTAATGAAGCTAATTTCAACCTGAACCTTGATGAATACAATGCTCTTGCAAGCGACAGCGACAGAGACAGAGTATTCAACGTTATGCTTGCAGACTATAATACTGAAACAGGATACAAGTCTGCAGACGAAATAAAGACATCATTCAAGGATTCTGTAAGCTTTGTTAAATATGCAACAGCAAATGATGCAAAGTCATACTATAATGCAGTAGGAACAAAGCTTGGTATCCCTGCAGGAACAAAGGGCGGAATCAGCGTTCTTGACGAGGTTTCTGATGTAGCACAGGCTGCAGTATATGCGGCAGTAAATGCTAAAATCAATGACTGCTCAGGAATGAAGAAAACTGCAGAATTGTTCTTGAATAACACTCTATACACAGTAATCGAGAGTGCTGGCCACTATACTGACGTTAAGTATGTTATGAATGCTTATATTGATGCAGGACTACTTGACGAAGAAAAGGATTTGTCAGAAGACATATACAAGAAATTGATGAACAAAAAGTTCGCTACAGAACAGGACATCAAGGATGCCGTTAAGAAGGCAAAGGAAGGTATATCTGAAAATCCACCAAGTGATAAGCCATCAGGTGGCGGCGGTGGCGGAAGCAGACCTGTAGCTGCAAAACCGACAAATCCGGAAATTGAAAAGCCGGAGGCTACTCCAAAGCCTCAGGGAACAACCGGAGTTAACACAGCTAAGATGACATTCTCTGATATGGAAGATGTTAAGTGGGCTATTGAGGCAGTAGACACCTTATACGAAAAAGGAATTATTGCCGGCGTGGGCGATGGTAAGTTTGACCCACACTCATATGTAACTCGTGAACAGTTTGCAAGAATGCTATGTGAACTTGGCGGCTTTGACGCTGTAGCTACAAATGTTGCATTCACAGACGTTGACAAGAATTCATGGTCATATCCATATATTTGTACTGCTTACAGTAATGGAATAATCAGCGGAATTTCTAATACAAAGTTTGCTCCGACAGACATTATCAATCGTGAGCAGGCAGTTGCTATGCTATATCGTATGGTTGGCAAGAACTTTGAAGAATATTCAGGAACTTTTGTGTTTGATGATGATGCAGAAATTTCACAGTGGGCTAAGCTTGCAGTATATGGTCTTCACGACTTAGGCATAGTGAATGGAAGAACATCAAAGACCTTCAGTGCGAAAGAATCAATGACTCGTGTTGAAGCGGCTGCTCTTCTATTCAATGCAGTTTCAAAAATTGCATGGTAATAAGGAGGAATGGATAAGATGAAAAGATTATTAGCTTTTGTTCTTTCTTTAATGGTTATAACAACTACTGCTTCAACTTTAGTTTTTGCAGAAGAAACATCAAACGAAATTGTTAATGAATATACTGATGTAAAAACAGAAGAATTTAAAGGCCGTCACTACGATGCATTTGTGGGAATGGGTCTTTCAACCGAAGAGTATGTTAAAGAAAATCTTGACGCTAAGGTGACAAGAGGTGACTTTGCTGTGATGTTGGCAAAGCTCATGACTCTTGGCGAAGACGGCGCGGAATTGGTTGCTTCAGGAAGACTGTTTACTGACGTTGATGTATACCACTACGCAGCAGGCGGAGTTCAGTTCCTTGTTGAACGCGGAATCGTAGCTGGTTGTGGTGACGGAAGCTTCTGTGTTGACAGACCAATCACAGCAGAAGAAGTTGCAGTAATGCTTACAAGAGTAATGGGTTATGGCGTGCTTACTGAAGAAATGCAGGCAGAAAGCATGATTAATTCTGTTACAGCAAGCATTCGCGGAAGATATACAGGCGAAGTAACCCTTGAAGAATGCTACGAAATAATTTATAAAGCATTATTTGAAGAAACAATCACATTAGGCGGCGTAGAGAATTCAGAAGTTGTTTACACAAAGGGAGACATCTTCTTAAGAAAAATCTTAAAGCTTGACTATTTTGATGGCGTATTGCAGCAGGTAGGCACATGGTCTCTTTACGAAGGCAAGACATCTGAAAACCAGATTACTGTTGGTGGCTACAAGTTTGTAAGCAAAACAGACGTTTCAAAGGATTTGCTTGGTTTCAAGGTAAGAGTATTCTATTCAGAAGAAGGTACAGACCGTGAGGCTGTTGCTGTTGAATGCCTTGACAATGAAACCTTGACAATTGACGTAAGAGCATTTAAGGAATACTCAAACAATGCTATTAACTATTACGATGCTTCAAAGAAGGCTCGTAAGGCTAAGATTATCACAGGTAAGGACATATTGTATAACACAGTTCCTGTTACTGATATAGCAAGCAACATTCCTAAATACGGAAAAATAAGACTTATTAACAATAACACTGACAGTGACTATGAAGTTGTAATGATTTCAGGATACGAAAGTGGTGTTATATCAGCAATAAGTGAAAAGAGCAGCATTGTTCAGTTCAAGAATGTATCACCGGTTGATCTTACAAAATACGAAATAGTTGAAATCGTAAACGATGCAGGCAAAGAAATGAGCCTGGCTGAATTATATCAAGACGCAGTAGTAAGTATCTATACTTATGGCACAGATTATATCAGATTAGAAGTGTCAACAAAGACCGTAACCGGTAGAATTGATGGCATGAGAGATGATACTAAAGACACATGGAAAAAGATCACAGTAGATGGTAAAGAATACTTTGCTTACTGGGATTATGTAACAAATGGTCAGAAAGTGAGAATAGAGCAGACAGTTAAATTGTTGCTTGACGTTCACGGAAGAATTGCCGGCATCGGAGCCGCAGGCGAAAACGAATGGAAAATCGGATACATAATGTCTGTTAAGAGATATGAAGACGATTATGAATGCCTGATGTTCAGAATTCTTAACCAGAACGGCGTTATAGAAAAGATTCACACAACAGAAAAGATCAGACTTGACGGTGAAAAGGTAATGGCATCAGAAGCCCTTACAGACATCAACTTAAAATACAAAAACTTTGCTGAAGAGATTACTCTTGAAGGTGAAAAGAAAAGAGAAAACATAACAGCATTTGTTATGAGATATTTCATTGATGATGATGGTAATATTTCAAAAGTAGATACACCTGTTGATGTTGCATTGTATGAATCTCCTGAAGTACTTAAGAAGATGGTTGTTACAGAAGACGACAAGCTGTTGAGAAGAGTATGGGGAAGACTTCACAGACCTGAAAGCGGACAGATTTATAAGATGGACTTCCCTTACTATACAGATTTGAAGGGTGAAGTTGCACAGAGAGATCAGAACGTGGCATTTATCGTTCCTGAAGCTGAAAACACAGCTCCTGATGAAAACCTGGATTACAAAGTAACTACTATACAGGCATTGAAGGCTGTGCACGGTGCAAACTACTACCTGTCTGCATACAACTATGAACCAACATCAATGTTGACAGATATTCTTGTTATCAGAATGGGTACAGGAACAAGTGCTGAATCCGGTATGATGATAGTTGACGGTGTTTATAAGACATATAACGCTGACACTGATGAAGTGAAGACAGAAATCACAGGATATGCAGGAACAGCAAGAGTAACTTATGTTGTTAACGAAAGAAGCAGTACTGTAAATGTTAACAATACAAAAGTTGGTGACGTTATTTCTTACAAGACACAGGCAGGCGAAGCAGTGCTTGTTGACCTTATCTGGAGAAAAGACGGAACAGGAAAGCTTAAGGGCCCTGGTATCTATGCTGAAGACGGTACAACTAAGCACTACTATGCAGAATTCCGAGTTCTTATGGGAACAATGGTTAAGTTAGAAAGTAACAGAGGATTCCTAAACCTTGGAGAATCTGAAAAGGATGGCTTTATAACTGACATGTTCACAGTGCCTACAGACGTAATCGTTTATGAGAGCGGAAACGAGATTGATCCTTGCTACATTGCTCCAACAGCGTCTGTATTAACAAATCTTGGCGGTATTGGCGAAGGTGATATTGTAATCATGGGACAAGGTAAAAAAGCATACGTTAAGACAATGATCGTTATTAAAGACTAATAGTAACATATTTTTAAAGAGGACAAAGCCATTTTCTCTAAAATGGCTTTGTCGCTTTAAAATATTACACAAAGAAGCTTAGGAGAACATAATATGTTTGACGGAAAAAAGAAAGCAATAACTTTTAGTTATGATGATGCGGTAACTCAGGATATACGACTAATTGAGATTTTGAACAAATACGGACTGAAAGCAACCTTTAACATAAACTCAGAATGTCTGGGTCACAGTAGATTTTTGACCATTGAAGGTGTCCGTGTTAACAACATAAAGCATCAGCCGAATGAAATTAAACACATATATGAGGGTCATGAAGTTGCAGCACATACTTTAACACACCCAAGACTTACTGATATTGAAGACGAAAAGGAAATTATACGCCAGGTTGAACAGGATAGACTGAACCTGTCGGATTTAGTAGGATATGAAGTTAAAGGACTTGCATACCCGTGCGGCGCACCGAATTGTGATGAACGTGTGGCGAATATTATTAAAAATAACACCGGAATAAAATATGCCCGATCTTTTGATGTGACAGGAAGCTTTGAGCCTTACACAGACTTATATATGTATAAGGGAACTATGTCACATTGTCATAACTGGGATTCATTCTTTGAAATTGGACAAAAATTTTTGGAGCTTCAGACAGAAACACCAAAAGTATTATATATATGGGGTCATGCATTTGAATTGGATGTTGACCCGAAGCGTTGGGAAGTATTTGAAGAGTTCTGTAAAATGATTAGTAATAAAGACGATATTTTTTACGGAACAAATATAGAAGTATTAGAAAAACAATCCTTATAAAAAGGAAAAAGTATCATAGGGGGCAGATTATGAGTAATTTAGGAAAAACAGAATGGGTTATACCTGATGGATTTATGAGTGATACTGAAAGCGGAAAATATGTTTCGCATGAGGCTGTTTGCGTGCTTAACTTAAACGATGAGTGTGCAAAAGTAGAGCTTGAAATATATTTTGAAGACAGAGAGCCGCTTGTTGGATTTACTGCCGACTGCAGCGGAAAAAGATGCAACCACATAAGGCTTGATAAAATTGAAAATAATGACGGCGTGAAAATACCTCACGAAGTGCCGTATGCTATATACGTAAAGAGCAATCTGCCGATTATCGTGCAGCATAGCCGAATGGACGTAAGCCAGCCGGATATGACTCTTATGACAACAATTGCTTATTAAAGGAGATAAGATTATGAGTATTTCAAAGGAAAAAATGCAGGAAATTTATGAAAAAATCAAAACACCGTATAAGTTCGGTGCGGTAATCAAGGATGATGAATACTTGACAGACAGTCCGTCTGTTTTCAAATATAACGGCAAGTGGTATATGTATTTTATTAAAATACATAAGAACATTGAAGATTCAGGTTATGAAACTCACCTTGTATCAAGTGACAACCTTATCGACTGGAAATATGAGGGAAAGCTTTTTGAAAGACTTGAAAACGACCACTGGGACAGCAGACAGATAGCAGGATATGCTGCCTTTGTTGATATGGATTTCGGCGGAACAAACGAGATAAAGCCTGTAAACGATAAGTATTATATGGCATATCTTGGCGGAAACTTAAACGGCTACGAAACTGACCCGCTTTCTATGGGTCTTGCTTATGCCGAGACACCAATCAGCAAATTCACAAGATTTGAAAACCCGATTATGTCGCCGTTTGATGAAGATGTGCGTGAGTTTGAAACACTAACACTCTATAAGAGCAATATGTTCATTGATGAGGCTATGACATTGGGACATAAGTATGTAAATGCATACAATTCAAAGCCGCTTGATAACAAGGAAAGAATTTACCTTGCAGTATCAGATGACGGCGAGAAGTGGGAAAGATACCTCAAAACTCCAATTATTGACGAAACAAAAACTATTGACAATCTTTTGATTTCAGGCGACCCGCAGATTGTAAAATTAGACGGCTACTATGTTATGTTCTTCTTCCGTTCAATAGAAAACGGAGGTGCATATAACACCTTTGCGGTTTCTGAAAACCTTGTAGATTGGACAATCTGGGATGGCGAACCGCTGATTAAGCCTGAATTTGACTGGGAAAACGTGTTTGCACACAAGAGCTGTGTAGTAAAGCACGAGGGCATTGTTTACCACTATTACTGCGCGGTAAATGACAAGGGAGAACGCTTTATCGCCCTTGCGACATCAGATGACTTAAAAGAGGATAAATAATTATGTTTAGTTTTAATTATGCAGGAAAAAGTTATACTGCTGCTGATTTTGAAAATGGTAAGCTTAAAATAGATAACCAATTTTCAGTTTCAGCCACAAAGGTTGAATATAACGAATATGATGCCTATGAATCATTGCTATGGTTTGAAAATAATGGAGAATCAGACAGCTTTGTTGTGTCAGACATAAACGATTGTGATATGATTTTGCCATTTGAGGTTGACCAGACAAAGAGAAAACCGTGGGGATACATTCCGGATAAAGATGACATATGCGTAATTTCTATGAACGGAATGGTTGAAGCGGAACGCTATTGGGAAAATGCGGAAATATGTGCCACAGAATTTACTTCTAATTACGATTATTTATGTAAATTGCCTGATGGCAAAAAGTCTTTTGAAAACCGTGGCGGACGTTCAAGTGACGGATTTATGCCGTTTTTTGACGTTACGCACAAAGATGCGGGATATATAATTGCTATTGGCTGGACAGGTGACTGGAAGGCTGAATTTACAGAATGCGATGAAGGTGCAAGAGTTAAAACCGGTTTAAAGGAAACACGCTTTTACTTAAAACCGGGTGAAAAGGTAAGAACCGCATCAGTTCTTGTAATGAAATACACGGATAAAGAAGACAAATACAATAAATTCAGAAAGCTTATAAAAGCGCATTATTCTCACGTGAGCTGTACCAAGGCTGAAAAAGAAGGACTTATGGCGTTTCAGTTTTTTGGAAGTACAACAAGCGAGGTAATGAAGCAGAGAATAGAAGAGATTTCCAGACGCGGAATATGCTTTGATGAAATCTGGGTTGATGCCGGCTGGTACGGAAAATGTCAGCCTAATTCACTGGATGACTGGGATAGAAATGTCGGTGAATGGGAAGTACAAACAAAAACACATCCGGAATGCTTCAGGGATGTTTCCAAAACTGCAAAGGATGCAGGAATGAAGCTTATGCTGTGGCTTGAGCCTGAAAGAGCAAGAACAGATACGGCTGTTATAAATGCCCATCCGGACTGGTTTTTAAGTGCTTTGGACGACCCAAATAATATTTTAAACTACGGCAACAAAGAGGCATGGAACTATATCTATGATGTGATTTCACATTATATAGAAGACCTTGATTTAGGATGTTACAGACAGGATTTTAATGTTGAGCTTACTAAGTTCTTTGAACAGAACGATGAGCCGGACAGAAGAGGAATTACGGAAATCAAGCATATTATGGGAATGTATGACCTGTGGGACAAGTTGCTTGAAAAGTATCCGGGACTTTTGATTGATAACTGTGCATCAGGCGGAAGACGCTTTGATATAGAAACACTAAAGCGTTCAATAGCATTTTTCAGAAGTGATTACATCTGTAACTATACTGCAGATCCGGAAGTTATACAGGTTGAAAATATGGGAGCAAAATATTTGCCGTATATTGGCGCTTGTAATAAGGTTATGGATAAATACTGCTTAAGAAGCTCATATGGCGCAAGCTTTGGATATATGGGATGGAGCAGAGAGTATATGAAGATGAGCGAAGATGGCTTTGCTACGCTAAAATCCGTATGTGATGAGTACAGGAGAATCCGTAAATACTTCTCCAAAGATTTTTATAACCACGGTGCAGAGGTTTATGATAATACATCGTGGGCAATATGGCAGTATCATGACGAGAAGACTCAAAGCGGTATTGTAATGGCATTCAGAAGAAGTGAATCGCCGTTTGATAATGTTACGATTGAGCTTAAAGGACTAAAGCCGGGTGGAGAGTATATATTTACTGACACAAGTGATGATAAATCCTTTAAGGGTAGTGACAAATTAAAAATTATGCTTTCTGAAAAAAGAACAAGCGTTATTTATGAGTATAAAATAGAAAGCTAAAAAAGTCAGAGCAGCCAATAGGGAAGTACAAAAGGATCTAAAATTATGTTTTACAGTTTATTAATGGTATTGTCGGCATTTGCTTGTGCTTGTAATTTTGCAGTAACCAAGGTGTATCAATTAGAAAAAGGCAATGGACCAAAGGCAGGCGTGGTTTTTAATTGTATATGCGGTCTTTTAGGAGCGGTGCTATATTTTGCATTTTGTGGTTTTAACTGTGAATTTACAGCTTATTCGCTGATAATGGCATTTCTTTTGACATTGTTTTCGGGAATATATACCATGATTGGTTTTAAGATAATGTCTATGGGAAATATGACAATTTACACAGTATTTTTAATGCTGGGTGGAATGGTTGGACCTTACATATACGGTTTGGTATTTCTTAATGAAGCTATAACATTAACGAAATTCATCGCCATAATTGTTATGATAATAGCTGTTATAACTCAGAGTAGTAGGCTTAGTGTCAAGCAATCACTAAAATACTATGTATTATGTGTATTGGTATTTTTGTTAAATGCCGGAGTGAGTATTGTTTCAAAAATACATCAGATAGAGCAAGTACATAGCATTGTTGATCCTGAAAGTTTTATTATTCTGAAAAATGCTACGAAATTTTTGTTTTTTGCACTGTTAATCCCATTTTTCAGTAAAGAAAATATACATTTCAAAACAAAGCTGCCAAAAACTCTGATAGTTATTGCAGGTTCAGCAGTGATTTCAAGTGTGGCATATGTGTTACAATTATTTGGTGCATCAACCTTGCCTGCGACAATACAGTTCCCTATTATAACAGGAGGAACGATTGTATTTTCAGCGTTTTTTGATGTGTTGGTATACAAGGTGAAACTGTCGTGGTTACAAGTAATGAGCGTAGTGTTGTGCGTGATTTCTACGATAATTTTTGTTGTGTAAGCAAGATATAAACAGCTTCAAATTGTATGCATGGAAAATTAAGTAAAACATGCCAAAAGGCAGGAAGTTTTCGATATGGAAAGGACGTGTTTATTTGATAGAAATTTCAATAATCAATAAAAGTGGCGAAGTAATGTTTTCTTATAAAGGTGAAAGCATTGATGTCACATACGAAAAAGAATATTCTCTCGGGGATAAAATTGTTATACGTAAAAAAGACACGGATTTCTTATCGGTACAGCTTGATGAGAACATTGCTGAAAGCATAATTTATTCGCCGTCATCAACAGTAGAGTTTGAAATCCCTGACGAAAACTTAAAAAGGGGATATGCTCCTGAAGCTTTTTCGGGAGATATGCATCGCATAAGGGTAAGTGAGCCTTGCGAAGAGAATGCATACGGACTTCGTAATATAGCGCTTAATTCCCATGACAGACGTGGCCAGAAAAGATATTTCCCGCATGCATATGCAAATCTTGTAACACGTGAAGATGTTTGTTTTTTTGAGCGTAACGCCATAGACGGAATAAAAGAGAACCAGGGACACGGAGATTACCCGTATCACTCCTGGGCAGGCGGTGCCAGAGAAGACTTGGAATACTATGTTGATTTCGGAACAGATGTAGAAGTGGAAAAGCTTGTTTTCTATTTAAGAGCGGATTTCCCGCATGATACATACTGGAGAGCGGTTGATGTAGAATTTGATGATAAAACAACCCAGACTGCAGATTTCGTAAAAACTGCAGAGGGACAGGAGTTGGTTTTACAGGAGCCTAAGGTAACAAGAAGAGTGCATTTAACCAATTTCAAACAAGCAGAACTGCCGTTTTCGTGGGCAGCACTAACACAGGTTGAAGTTTATGGAAGATATATAAAGGAGGACTTATCAAAAATGGAAATCAGAAACGCAGCAAACCCAAAGGACGTAAAGAACTATGACACAGACAGACTAAGAGAAGAATTCCACATCTCAAAGCTGTTCACAAAGGACAACATCAGAATGGTTTATAGCCATATCGACAGAATTATAACAGCGGGTTTAATGCCTGTATATCAGGAGCTCCAGCTTGTTGGCGGAAAAGAGCTTGCAAGTGATTACTTCTTAGAACGTCGTGAAATGGGATGTATCAACGTTGGCGGTAAGGGTATTATCACAGTTGACGGAACAGAATACGAAATGAACCCAAGAGACGGTATCTATATCGGTATGGGCAACAAGGAAATTAAATTCAAGAGTGTTGACACAGAGGATCCTGCAAAGTTCTATGTATCATCTTGCCCTGCACACGCTACATACCCAATCGTTAAGATTGACATCACAAAGGCAAAGAAAGTTCCTTGCGGAAGTGTTGAAGACTGTAACAAGAGAGTTATCAATCAGTACATTCACCCAGAAGTAATAAAGTCTTGTCAGCTTGCAATGGGATTAACACAGTTAGAGCCTGGCTCAAACTGGAACACAATGCCATCACATACTCACGACAGACGTATGGAAGTATATATGTATCTTGATATGGGTGAAAACGATGCGGTATTCCATATGATGGGCGAACCGAACGAAACAAGACACATTATTATGCACAATGAAGAAGCGGTTATTTCACCAAGCTGGTCAATTCATTCAGGCGTTGGTACAAAGAACTACTCATTCATCTGGGCGATGTGCGGTGAAAATCAGGAATTTACAGATATGGACCACATTGAAACGAGGGATTTAAGATAATGAAAACTATGGAACAAAGACTTGAAGAATACGGAGTAGTACCTGTTGTTGTACTAAAAGATACAAAGGATGCACTGCCTCTTGCAGATGCCTTGATTGAGGGCGGACTTTCCTGTGCAGAGGTAACCTTCAGAACAGAAGCTGCTGAAGAGTCTATCAGGCTTATGAGTGAAAAATACCCTGAGATGCTGGTTGGAGCAGGAACAGTTCTTACCATCGAGCAGGTAGACAGAGCGGTTAACGCCGGTGCAAAATTTATTGTATCGCCGGGCTTTGATGCAGAAATTGTGGACTACTGTTTAGATAAGAATATCCCTGTTTTTCCGGGCTGCATAACACCGTCAGAGGTTGCGCAGGCAGTAAAAAGAGGGCTTAAGGTAATTAAATTTTTCCCTGCAGAGCAGGCAGGCGGAGTTGCAATGATTAAGGCAATGGGTGCACCTTATGGAATGGTTAAGTTTATGCCGACAGGCGGTATAAGCGCAAAAAACTTATCAGAATATCTTTCCTGCAGCAACATTGTATGTTGTGGCGGAAGCTGGATGGTAAAGGGTGACCTTATCACAGAGGGTAAGTTTGATGAAATAACAGCACTTACAAAAGAAGCAGTAGAGCTTGTAAAAAGCATTCGTGCTTAGGAGGTAGACAAGATGAACTTGAATTTAAAGCCAAAAGAAAATTGTAAGTTTGATGCTGTATCACTTGGCGAGGTAATGTTGAGACTTGACCCGGGTGAAGGCAGAATAAGAACAGCAAGACAGTTTCGTGCATGGGAAGGCGGCGGAGAATACAATGTTATCCGTGGCTTGCATAAGTGCTTTAAGATGGACACTGCCGTAATTACTGCATTTGCTGAAAACGAAGTCGGATATTTGATGCAGGACTTCATTGAACAGGGTGGTGTTGATACATCACTTATCCATTGGGCAAAAACTGATGGTATCGGACGAATTTGCAGAAACGGCCTTAATTTTACAGAACGTGGCTTTGGAATAAGAGGCGCTGTTGGTTGCTCAGACAGAGCTAACACTGCTATCTCAAAGGCAACGGCAAAGGATTTTGATTTTGAATACATATTTGGAACATTAGGTGTTCGTTGGCTTCATACAGGCGGAATATACGCAGCACTTTCAGAACAGTCTTGCGAAACTGTATTGGAAGCTGTAAAGACCGCAAAGAAATACGGAACAATCATATCTTATGACCTTAACTACAGACCATCAATGTGGAGTGCAATCGGCGGGCTTGAAAAGGCACAGGAAGTAAACAAAGAAATTGCTAAATACGTTGATGTAATGATAGGTAACGAAGAAGACTTTACAGCTTGCCTTGGACTTCAGGTTGAGGGTAACGATGAAAATCTAAAGGAGCTTAACCTTGATGGATATAAGAAAATGATTAACGAGGCTGCAAAACAATATCCGAACTTCAAGGTTATTGCAACAACTCTAAGAGAGGTAAAAACTGCAACTGTTAACGACTGGAGCGCAATCTGCTGGGCAGATGGCGAAGTGTATAAGGCGAAGGATTATAAAGCTCTTGAAATCATGGATAGAGTTGGCGGAGGGGACTCCTTTGCGTCAGGTCTTATCTATGGACTTATGACAACTCAAAATCCTGAGCTTGCTGTGAATTACGGTGCAGCACACGGTGCACTTGCTATGACTACACCTGGTGATACCACAATGGCAAATCTTAAAGAGGTTGAAGCTATTATGGGTGGAGCAGGAGCAAGAGTACAAAGATAAGTGCGGCTTGCAAAAATTCCGCATCTCACCATTTTTCGCTACTCGGAGTACCAATGTACGCCGTCGTAGCTCAAAACGGTAATCTGCGAAACTTTATCTGCGCCGAAGAGGCTTATAAAAAATTCGCATCACACCGATTTTTCTATCGGGGAAATCAATGTACGCCGTCGTAGCTCAAAACGGCAATCTGCGAAATTTTATCTGCGCCGAAGAGGCTTATAAAAAATTCGCATCACACCGATTTCTCTATCGGGGAAATCAATGTACGCCGTCGTAGCTCAAAACGGCAACCTGCGAAATTTTATCTGCGCAGAAGAGGCTTATAAAAATTCGCATCACACCGATTTTTCTATCGGGGAAATCAATGTACACTGTCGTAGCGAAAATGGTAATTTACGAAATTTTATCAAAGCCCAGAATATATGAAAAAGAGGAATGAGATTATGTTTAATTTAAACGGTAAAGTAGCACTTGTTACAGGTGCATCATATGGTATCGGTTTTGCTATTGCAAAGGGACTTGCAAATGCAGGTGCAAAAATTGTATTTAACGATATTAATGAGGACTTTTTGAATAAAGGTCTTGAAAATTACAAGGCAGAAGGAATTGATGCGAAAGGTTATATCTGTGACGTAACTGACGAAGATGCCGTAAACGCAATGGTAAAGGACATTGAAGAAACCGTTGGCGTTATCGACATTCTTGTAAACAACGCAGGTATCATCAAGAGAATTCCAATGCACGAAATGAGCGCGGCAGAATTCAGACAGGTAATAGATGTTGACCTAAATGCTCCGTTTATCTGCTCAAAGGCAGTTATCCCGTCAATGATTAAAAAAGGCGGCGGAAAGATTATCAACATCTGCTCAATGATGTCAGAGCTTGGTAGAGAAACAGTATCTGCTTATGCTGCAGCAAAAGGCGGACTTAAGATGCTTACAAGAAACATCTGTTCTGAGTACGGTGAATTCAACATTCAGTGTAACGGTATAGGTCCTGGATATATTGCAACACCGCAGACTGCACCGCTAAGACAGCCACAGGAGGACGGCTCAAAGCATCCGTTCGATTCGTTTATCTGTGCAAAAACTCCTGCAGGAAGATGGCTTGATCCTGAAGAATTGGTAGGACCTGCCGTATTTTTAGCATCTTCAGCATCAGATGCAGTTAACGGACACATTCTTTATGTAGACGGCGGAATCTTGGCATATATCGGAAAACAGCCTAAATAACACAATACGAGGGATTCATATGAACTTTAAGGAAATCGAAAAGAAATATCGTCCCATTCCGTTCTGGAGCTGGAATGAAAAACTTGATACAGAGGAAACCATAGAGCAGGTACATAAGATGGACGATGTTGGCATCGGCGGATTCTTTATGCATGCCCGTGGCGGTCTTGCGACCCAATATATGGGCGAAGAGTGGTTTGACAACATAGAAGCAGCCGTAAAAGCCGGAGAAGAAACAGGAATGAGCGCCTGGGCATACGATGAAAACGGATGGCCAAGCGGTTTTGGTAACGGTTATGTAAACGGTAAGGGCATAGAATATCAACAAAAGTATCTTCGTATGAAGGATACTGAGCCTGACGAAAATGTTATCGCAAAATGTGGTGAGCATTGGTTCTGCTTTGACGTGAACCCGTTCTATGTTGACGTGCTTGACAAGAAGGTTATATCAGAATTCATTGATTATGCATATAAGCCATACTATGAAAAATACCAAAATCGTATTGAGGGATTTTTCACTGACGAGCCGCAGATATCAAGAATCGGTATCCCATGGAGTTTTGTATATGATGAGGAATACCTAAAACGCTATGGTGAGAATATAAATGAGCATTTGGAAGAACTGTTCTTGCCAAAGGGTGACTATAAAAATACCAGAGTAAAGTTCTGGAAAATGGTTACAGAGCTTTTCTCAGAAAATATCAAGCAGATTTATGACAAGTGTAATGAATGGGGACTTAAGCTGACAGGGCATCTTGTCCTTGAAGAAAATCTTCTGATTCAGCTTACGGCAAACGGTGCTTGTATGCCGCACTATGAATATATGCATATTCCGGGTATGGACTGGTTGGGCAGAAATCTTTATGACTGTCTGACGCCGATGCAGGTTTCCTCCGTTTGCGACCAGCTTGGAATAAAACAAATCCTGTCCGAAACATTTGCGCTTTGCGGACACAACGTAAGCTTTGCGGAGCTTAAGGGAATATATGAATGGCAGATGGCACACGGCATAAATCTTCTTTGCCAGCATCTTGAAGGCTATTCATTACGCGGAATAAGAAAGCGTGACTATCCGCCTGCTATGTACTGCCAACAGCCTTGGTGGAGCGAATACAAGGGATTTGTTGACGCCTTGTCCAGAGAGAGCAAGGTGCTTTGTGACAGTAAAAAAAGTGCTGACATTCTGGTTCTCCATCCACAGACAACCGCATGGAGTTTGTATGACGGGAAACCTACAGAAAGCACAAAATATGAAGAAATAGAAAATCTTAACAATGAGCTGTTATCCATAATGAAGACTTTGGAACAAAAGCACATTATGTACCACCTTGGCGATGAAATCATTATGGAACGTCACGCCAAAGTGGAAAACGGCAAAATTGTTATTGGTGAGCAAAGCTATTCTTATGTGATTGATTCTGCGTGCCGGATACTTTTGGAAAATACAGAAAAATTGCTTGAAGAATTTAAGGCTCAGGGCGGTAAAATCATAACCGCAGAGGAGCTTTCACCAAATGATGTTTGTGATAACGGTGAAATTACATACGTAAAAAGAAGTAATGATGAATATACCGTTCATTATTTTGTGAATACATCTGCAGACAGAAAAACTGCAGGAATAAATGTATACGGCAAAAAGCTTGACATTTACTCAGGCGAGCTTGAAGATTTTGACAAGGATTACGAGTTCGAGCCGTGGGGAAGCCTTATGGTAATAGAGGACAAAACCCAACCGGAAGAAAAGAAAAAGCAGAACATCGTAAAGCTTGGCGGTGAATTTGAAATCGCAAAGCCGGTACAAAATGCAATTACGTTAGACCATTGTGATTATTATTTTGACGGCGAGCTTCAGGAAGAAAACGGATATGTTTTAAACATTGCCGAAAGAGCAAATGCCCTTGAAAAGCCCGTAAAAATCCATCAGGATTACCACATAAAGATGAATTATGTTCCGGAAGAACTGTTTATGGTATGTGAAACACCTGACATTTTTGAAATAAAGATAAATGGTCAGAGCATTGATAAAACAATCTGTGGCTGGTACATAGATAAGAGCTTTAAAAAGCTTGAAGTTTCAAAGTATTTAAAGGTTGGAGAGAACACAATTTCCTTTGATTGCGACTTTAAACAGTGCGATGAGTTCTATGAAAACCGAAGAAAAGGGTTCATATTCGAAAGCGAAAAGAACAAGCTTGTTTATGATATGGAAATTGAGGCAATTTATCTTCTCGGCGATTTCACCGTTAAAACTGATGGCGAGTGGGAAAAGCTTGGCAGAAACGCCGTAAGATATAAAGGAAGCTTTGAAATTGACAAGCCAAAGAAACACGTTAATATCAAAAACATTGAACAGCAGGGCTATCCGTTCTTTGCGGGCGAAATGACTATATCAGGCGAAATCGAAATTACAGGCGAAAATCCTGTTTTGGAGCTTGATATAAAAGGCATAAACGCCATAAGAGTAAAGATTGGCGAAACAGAAAGAGTAATGCTTACCGATAACCGCTTACCGCTTAACCGCTTCGGCGTTTCGGGAAAGGAAAAAATCGAGCTTACCTTGATAAACAACTTAAGAAATATCTTAGGACCTCATCATTTGGAAGAGGGAGAAAGTTATTTCGTATGCCCATCCACCTTTTTCAAGGAAAAATGTATATGGACTCTTGAACCTGAAGCGTGGAATGACGGATACTGCTTTGTAGAAATGGGAATATAAGAAATTTATTAAAGATAATGGAGAATGAATTATGAACAGATACGAATCAGCAAAAGAAATCTATTCTAAAATTGGTGTAGACACCGATTTGGCTATTGAAAAGCTAAAGAACATTCCTGTATCACTTCACTGCTGGCAGGGTGATGACGTTAAAGGCTTTGACACTGACGGTCCTCTGACAGGCGGAATTCAGACAACAGGAAACTATATGGGCAGAGCAAGAACACCAGACGAACTTATGGCGGATATGGAAAAGGTTATGTCTTTATGCCCTGGTAAGAAAAAGCTTAATGTTCACGCTTGCTATGCAATTTTCGAAGATGGCGAGTTTGCAGACCGTGACAAGCTTGAACCAAAGCACTTTGCAAAGTGGGTAGAATTTGCAAAAGAAAGAAATATGGGTATTGACTTTAACCCGACATTCTTCTCACACCCAAAAGTAAAGGACGGACTGACACTTTCAAGCCCTGATGCTGCGACAAGAAAGTTCTGGATTGAGCACGGTAAGGCTTGTATCAGAATTTCACAGTATTTTGCAGAAGAAACAGGCGTTCCTTGTGTTATGAACATCTGGACAGGTGATGGTTTTAAAGACATTCCTGCTGACAGAATGGGACCAAGAATGAGATATAAGGAGTCTATCGAAGCAATCCTTGCAGAGCCGTTTGATAAAAACCTTGTTAAGCCTTGTGTTGAATCAAAGGTATTCGGCATCGGTGTTGAAGCATTCACATCAGGTAGTGCAGAGTTTTCACTAACCTTTGCTGCAACTCACGATGGATGCTTGCCGCTAATGGATAACGGACATTATCATCCAACAGAAGTTGTATCAGATAAGATTCCGGCACTTTTATGCTTCTTCCCTGAAATTGCACTTCACATCACAAGACCAATTCGTTGGGATAGTGACCACGTAGTTTTGTTTGATGATGAAACAAGGGAAATGGCAAAGGAAATCGTAAGATGCGATGCTTTAGAGCGAGTATATATGGCGCTTGACTATTTTGATGCAAGCATCAACAGAATTTCGGCTTGGACAATGGGCTTCAGAAACTGGCAGAAAGCACTTCTAAATGCTCTTTGTACTCCGAACGAGCTTTTAACAAAGCTTCAGGACAACAATGAATTAACAGAACTTCAGGTTGTTCAGGATGAAATGAAGACAATGCCATTCGGCGACATCTGGGACGAATATTGCAGAAGATGCAATGTCAAGGGTGACAGAGAGTGGTTCTGTGACGTAAAAGAATATGAAAAAGAGGTCCTATCTCAAAGATAAGACCTACTAATCAGCGAAGGGTAAATGCTACACGTGAAAAGTTCCTCGTTTATTTCAATATGTTTTTAAAAAACTTATATGTGTAGCATTTCCTGATAATTTTAGTAATAGAACCGAAAAAATGATAGCAATATAGTCCTATTATATATGAGTTATTATTAAAATGGGGTATAAGACACCTATTTAATAATGAATAACAGTCATCACAAATATATCATTATTAAATGCCCCTTGTCAAGTACCAATTTACATTTTAATGGCTTTAAGCCCCTACTTTCTCCTTTGTGTATATAAATCGTATTTATGATAGGACAAGTGCAGGAGTTTTAAGGTTTTATTATACTGCAGGCTGGAATGATATTATAATATCTTTCCAGCCTGCTACTTTTTTTTATTCAGTTATAAAAATCATATCAATCAGACGCCGCTGTATGCCGACCCCTCCGCCCGCACCGGTCACAACAACGACCTTATCTTTTAAATCTATTTCAAATGGTAGCTTCAAGTTGTTATCCTTTCATTTTATCAAGAGTTTCCCAAATGCCTGCAATATACATAGCACCTAATAATCTGTCATAAAACCCATATAAAGGTGACGGGGAAATCGCCACGACAAGATATGAAATGATGCGAATATTCACCGGAATGCATAATCCCGAATTTCTGTGGAAAACTTATCATATATCAAGTGAAAGGATGGATTATTATGGTAGAGCAGGACACAATCAAGCTGCTTCGTGAGTGTGATGCAGGAGTGAAAATGGGGATTTCGTCAATTGATGACG
>JAZOVJ010000054.1:0-73533 GCA_045658645.1 Clostridia bacterium
ATCAGTAATGTCAAAGATACAATTTGTAGCCGCAGCACTTACTGATGTTATTAATCCCACAGCAACGATTAGTAAGATAAGTGTTGATATAATTTTTTTCATAGATGTCGCCCTCCTAAAATGATTGTTAACATAATTATAATAAGATATACGGAACTTGTCAAGGTTTGGCAAAAGATAGTTACATAAAGAAAAGAGGCGTGTGCCTCTTTTCTTTATTTTCCTAAATAACTAAAATGCATATAATCCTTAACGCTTGTCCAGTCACCGCCCCAAATCCAGCCGTACTTTTTGAAATTACGCGTAACAGAGCCATCAGGGGTTATGGAAAACGGATTTTCGTAAGGTTTCCAGAAACTTCCCGTTATTGCTTCGCCTGACGGATAGCAGTAATAGTTTTCGTCAAAATTGATGTCGATGCAGGTGCCGTAGCTGTGCTGTGAAACACTGCCGAAAGCGGTATTTCTGAAGCTGTATGCACCTACATTTTTAATAGGAAATTTCTCGGGGTCATTATATATATTGGTAAAAATCCGCATTACCTCGTCTGCAAGATTTTTGTTAACCACAAGTGGCAGTTTGTTTGAGTACTTGTTCCCGTTTGCGTCCATCTGCCATACAGGGACATTTATGGTTTTCATATTTGCGTCCGCCTCTTGCTGTGTTGTAAACGGCTTGCCGTCAGGGAAAACCCTGTTGTATTTGTCAGCTTGTGACACAAGGATGTCGATTTTTTCTTCGCCGTAGAAAACATAGGCAGGGTCGGAATAGGCGGTGATGTAATCACCAAATTTTGCGCCAACAATAACGGTGTAGCCCTTATCCTTTGAAAGCATATCGCTGACGTCTTGAGTAAGGCTTTTGGTTTCAATGCTTTTTATAACGTTGCCGTTTGTGTCTTTTATGAGAACTACGTATTCATCTGCACCCGAAACAGAGCTCCAGCCAAATGCGAATTTACTGTTTAGTGTTATGCCGTCATATATGTCGGTAAAATGGGGGTATCGGTACTTTGTTTTGGTTTCTGCAAATGTGTTATAAGCACGGTTTACAATGGCAATCGCCTGCTCACGTGTGGCATAGCCTTTGGGAAGAAGTGTGCTTTCGGAAAAGCCGTTTATAACCTCATACTTAACGCTTTTTGCCAAATCGTGCGTTGCCCAGGAGTCCGCATCGCCGAAATCGGAAAAACGCCAGAGCCTGTCTATGTCTTCGGCGGTTATGTCGGTGTTTTTGTTTGCCGCATTTAATGTACGCATTATTATCTTTGCCATTTCCTGACGTAAAACAGGGTCGGCAGGATAAAACTCTGTTTCGGTCTTTCCGTTAATTACCCCGAGGGAATACGCCATTTTTACGGCATCGGAATCGGTGTCACGAAAGGGTACGTCAGCAATTTCGGGCGTTTCTTTCGTAATTACCATATACAAATTCATAACAAGCTCGCAAAACTCCGCTCTTGAAATGTTGGCAGAGGGTCTTCCTGAAATCACGTTTTGGGAGATAAGCCCTGCCGTGTTTGCGGAATAGTATTCTTTAACTGCCCAGTCAGAGAAGTTATAGGCAGATACCGATGATAGCGATGCAAGCGTTATCGCTGCTGAAAGTATCGGTATAATAATTTTTTTCACTTTTATCAAAACCTTTCATTTTTTCTACCGCTAAAGTGTAGCACGCGAAAAAATGAATTTCAACAGGTATTTTGTTAAGTTTTTATGAACAGGGGTATTAATTTATGGATATAAAGGAAATGCTTAAAAACAGAGAAAAAATGCGTAAAAAAATCCGCCATAAAATGGCGGATAAGGTTATATCAGTAAGTTGAATAAAGCCAGATAAAGAAGTTGAGATATGAGGCAAACAAGAGCCAGATAAGATATGGAATCTGAAGGAATGCAGCCACCTTGTTAATCTTGTAAAACTCGATAATCATAAGCACAACCAGGGCTATGAGAAGTACAATCCATATAAAAGCGAAAAGGTAGGCTTCCATATTAAAGAAAATTACAGGCCACAGGAAGTTGACAAAAAGCTGAAGCCAGTAAATAAACGGAACCTGCCCCTCTTTTTTGTAAACCAATGCGGCACTTACTCCCATAAGTGTGTAAAGAATTGACCACACAACAGGGAAGACAACGGGCGGTGGCGCAAGGGGTGGTTTTATAACCTCGTCATAAACATTAAAACTGTTGTTTGAAATAAACCCGGAAAGCCCTCCCACCAGGAGTGCAATCAAGATTTGTATGATATATGGTTTATATTTTTTCAACATAAATGTCACCTCACACACTATTATATGAATTTTGCGGGAGGGATTATTCTAAAAAAAGCCCAAAATATATGAAAATTGCATATATTGTGTATATGTAAGAAAAAAATATAAAAAAACCACAATATTTTATAAGAAAAAGCTTGTAATTTATAAAAAGGTGTGATATAATAAAAGCGTAGAAGGAAGTTACTTTCTACCCTTTTATCCTATACATATCAAGCTAAAAAGCATCGTGCCGCGATGCTTTTTTACTTTGTGTTAAAACAAAAAACGCCGTGAGGCGTTTTTTTGTTTTTATTTCTCATATTTGTAAATACTCTTGATTACGAAATCAATAGTGCAGGCAGGAGTTTCGCAAGAAACTGTTTCACCTGCTTTATGCCCCAGAAGTGCTTTTCCGACAGGAGAGCTTACTGAAAGCAGAATGTCGTCCACGTCCTTGTTTAAAAGGGCATAGATTTCAATTTCGTCAGGGCTTACGATTGCGTAAGTTTCAATCTCGTCCTCGCCGACTTCCTGAATTTCGATTGTGTTTCCAAGGCATACAGTGTCTGCAGGAATTTCATCGTCCTCAACAACTCTTGTATACTTCAACATATTTGCAAGCTGATTAATTTTTGATTCAACCTCAGCCTGTTCGTTTTTTGCTTCGTCATATTCTGCATTTTCTGATAGGTCGCCGAAGCCGCGTGCCACCTTAATCTTTTCTGTAATTTCGCTTCTTTTCTCGGTTTTTAAGTAATCAAGTCCTGACTTTAATGCATTCATACCAATACTTGTTAAAACAATTTCTTTGGTTTCTGCCATTTTTAAAAACTCCCTTTCTTTGTATATAAATGTGTCTTCCGTCAAAATACGCATCCTATACATTATAATCAAAGATTATCATATTGTCAATCTTTTTATTTTAACACTAAATAATTCTATGCAAATAAGTTAATAATTATAACGGAGAAACAAAGAAAAAAACAAGGAAGTTATAAAGCTATGGATTTTGAAAAAATCAAGACGGATTTTAAGCAAAGATACGAAAGGTCTTGCGAAAAAATATATTTTGCGGGGCTTGGAATAGAGCTGTTTTCGGAAAATGCAAAGATGATTTCGGGGTGTGCGTCAATCGGCGAGGCGATGGCTTTGGCAAAAAGGGATGACGGCAGAATCACCGTACAGTTTTCGGGAAGCGATTCCATGACGTCATTTAACGTGGACGAGCTTGACGCACATCTTGGTCTGCGGACGGCAAGGCTTTTAAAGAATGCACAAAACTCGGGGATAACCGTTTTGGGAGCTGATATATTTATCTGCAAAAATTCACGTATAACCGACCTTTTAGAACCTTTGATTATTGGCGGACTTTCGGCATTTTGCAAAAATGTACCAAGAAAAGAAACCCTGCTTTTAAGGTTTGAAAACTATAAAGAAAATCTGATGGCATTGTCGGGAAAGAGCAAATGTGCCACATTATTTGACGGACAAAGGGTTTCCCATATTCCGTTTTTTGGGGGCAGGTGCAAGGTGGTGATAACCTATACGGGCGGCGATTTTCTAAACTTAAAAAGACCGCCGAAGTCGTCCTTTAGTGACGCACTTTCGGCACTTAAAAAGGGCGATATGGAGAAATTCGGGGCGTTTCTTGACAGGGATACCCGAAATCTTTTAAAGGGGAACAGGTATGACCGCCAGGAGGGGATTTTTCTTTCCGCAACAAAAACAAAAGACGCTCTGGGAAACGGTGTTTTGCCCAATGGAAGCGTCTTTTCGTTGGTTTGCGATGATAAGGTGGACAGATTTATTCATAACGTATCATCACGGCATCAGAAATACTTTGGCGGAGTGCCTGATTTCTATGTGACCGATTTTTATGACAGCGGTTTTTATGTTGATTAAATAATCCTCGGACGGTTCGTTTCAAACCACATATTCAGCTTAATAAGGTATGCTATAAGCTCGGATTCGGACTGGTTTTGTAAAAAGGCAAAACCGCCCTCGCACAGTCTTAAAAGTGCTGAACGCTTGAAGAAGGCAATAATAGGCGAATGGTCTTTTGAGATTATATCCAAAAGTATGTGCCGAAGTGCAGTTTTTACTCTCGGGGATACCTGATGGGACAGAAATCCTTCATTATATATATCACTTAGCGTTGCAGGAGTTTTTATGACGGTTTCAAATGACCTTGCAATCAAAGCTGGGTAGCAGGGCAAAATGTCGCTGTCCGGAAGATAGTCCTGCATATTTTTTTCCAAAGCAGTATAGAATGCATTATTTTTTAAAAGGGTCGCAATATAATTCTTTTTAGGAAAAAGGCGGTCAGGAAACGCAAAGAACAGGTTTTCGGTGCTGCCCTTTGCCCGCTTTAATGCTATAGGCAAAAGATAGTCGTAGTCTGACAAAAACGGGAAACCGCAGGCAGATACCGAAGTGTCCAACGCCCACGAAACCGTTCCGTCATCTATTAAAAGATGTTGCTTTTTTGTAGGAAAGCGGCTAAAATCATCGGGAAACTTTTCAGCATAAACGCTTGTGCGAAGATGCTCTTTTTCCTGATATTTTGCGAGTTGTTCCATAAGCTCAAAATCAGTCGCGGTGCCTGATAGGATAACCCCTGAATTTTTCGTGGTAAAATCAACAGATTTGTCAGTGACGGTCGCAGTATAAGTGCCTTTAATTACGCCGTTTTTTGATATTTTCAAAAAGCTGTTGGGCTCAAGCATATATACATCTTCAAAGATGCAGGAAGATATACGGTTCTGGCAGGATAAAAGCTCGAGAAGGCCTTTTGCAGAAAGTCTTTTTGTTATATCGGGGTGTGCAAGGATTCCGTTTAAAGAAGAGGACAGAACAAAATCGTCCTTTGCCTTTGTGTAGAAAACAGGCATAGAACCGTCATTGGAAGACAGGGCAAAAACCTGTCTTCGCATAGCGTCATATATTATGAAAGAAAACTCGCCGGCAAGCTTTTTGGCACACTTTTCCCCAAAATGTATGTAACAAAAAAGAGCAAGCTCGGCGTGTTTTTCGGTCAAAAAATGGTATCCGAAAGAGGAAAGCTCCTTTTTTAAAGAATCGCCGTTTGATAAATCACCCGAAAATGTTATGGTGAACTGATACCCCTCGCATACTTTTGTCACAATACTGCCGGAAGAATCGGAAAAAAGAACCGACTGCTCGCAAATCCAAGGCTCTTTAGAAGAAGATATAGAACCCGGTCCGTTAATCTGGCGGATAAGCAGGTCATAATACGGAATATTTTTACTGAGATTATTTTTGAAATTCAAAAGGCAGGAAATACCTCTCATATAAACGACACTCCCAAGTTATAAATTTTCACTATTATTATATGAAAGAAAACGGGCATTGGTGAAAAAAGAGTTGTCTTAAAATGAAAAAGGACCTTAAAAGCAGGTCCTTAAATTATATTAATCTGGCACATCCTCATAGCTGAGAGTGCATTTTCGTGGCTTTCGGGAGTAACGCCTGCACAACAGGACGCCTTAACCGAAATATTTGCCTCGGGGAGATACGCCTTTACAAGCATGGCGTTTGAAATAACACAAATGTCTGTGCAAAGCCCGATAAGTGTTATATCGGTATAATCTCCGTCTGCCACAAATTCCGCAAGCTCAACACTTCCGAAAGTCGGTTTTTCAAAGCATTTTTTACCCGAAGCCAAAGACTCGATTCCGGAATCAAGCTTCCAGCCGTCTGTACCCTTGATGCAATGCTCAACAGGCAGATTTTTGCCCTCTTTTGTTTCAAGGTATATGGAGGAGTGGGTATCGAAAGTGAAAACAACATCTCCGTCAAAGTTTTTAATTTCATCTATCACGAAAGGGACTATTTTCTGTGCTTCTAAAGTCCCCAAAGCACCGTCAATGAAATCCTTTTGCATATCGACAACCACCAAAAGTTTACTCATACAAATCACCTCAGATATTGTATACCACATTTTTTGGAAAAAGTCAATCAAATCGGGATAATATAAAGGGAAATGAGATACACTATATAAAAAAGAAAGGAGACTGGTATGTTCAGAGGAAAAGTAGTTGTAGTAGGTGCGGGAGCGGTCGGTTCGACCACCGCATATACTCTTTTATTGGGCGGATTGTTTCAGGAAATTGTGCTTATTGATATAAGAAAGGACAAGGCGGAGGGCGATGCTCTTGATATGGCACACGGCGTATCATTGGTAAAGCCGGTTACCGTGACGGCGGGGGACTATTCCGACTGCCGTGATGCAGATATAGTTATAATAACCGCAGGTGCACCGCAAAAGGGCGTTGAAACAAGGCTTGACCTTTTGAAAGATAATGTTGCGGTATTTGAGAATATTATAAAAGATGTTATGAAATATGCACCAAGTGACGTAATATTAATGCCTGTAACAAACCCTGTTGATATTCTGACCTATGTCACATATAAGCTGTCGGGCTTGCCTAAAAATCAGGTAATCGGCTCTGGTACTGTGCTTGATACGGCAAGGCTTAAGTATATGATTAGCCGCAAGACAGGAGTTGACGCAAGAAACTGCCATACCTATATAATAGGTGAACACGGCGACAGCGAAGTGGCGGCGTGGAGCGTTACCAACATCGGCGGTATGACTATGAACGAGTTTTGCAAATATACCGACAAGTGTAACTTAAACGACCTTGATATTATGTATAACGAGGTTAAAAACTCGGCGTATGAGATTATTAAGAAAAAAGGAGCGACCTACTATGCCATAGCTATGGCGGTGGCGAGGATTTGCGAATGTATTGCAGGTGATGAAAACTCTATCCTTACCGTTTCGGGAGTTTTTACAGGCGAGTATGACATTCGTGATGTTGCACTTTCTGTGCCTACAAAGGTAAGCGGACAGGGAATAGAGAATATCCTTGAAGTGCCGTTTTCAAAGGAGGAAATGAAGGGACTTCGTGATTCAGCGGCAACCCTTTCGGGACTGTTAAGAGAAATTGGGATGTAAAAACAGACTGCTCACAGTTGTGGGCAGTCTGTTTTTGGCATAAAAAGGCAGATTTTTTAACACCAATTAATAAAAACTGACTCATAGGAAAACATTTTTTATGAAAAATGTCAAAAAAGAAAAATAATTAAAAAATAACCCTTGAAAAATGAGAAAAAATTTGTTAGAATAGTAAAAATACATTAAAATGGAGGGAATGTTCTTATGACAGACAAATTTGCAAAAGAAGGCTTAACTTATGATGACGTGCTTTTAATTCCTCAGGAATCAGATATAACACCAAATAT
Source organism: Clostridia bacterium (assembly GCA_045658645.1). Classification (GTDB taxonomy): domain Bacteria; phylum Bacillota; class Clostridia; order UBA1381; family UBA1381; genus UBA1738. The sequence continues at coordinate 7,526 of JAZOVJ010000054.1, forward strand.
GGTAGAGCTTTCAACTAATCTTACAAAAACAATAAAGCTTAATATTCCTCTTATGAGTTCTGCTATGGATACTGTAACAGAGTCAGAAATGGCGATTGCTATGGCTCGTGAAGGCGGTATCGGTATAATACACAAGAATATGACTATCGAGCAGCAGGCTTTGGAGGTTGATAAGGTAAAACGTTCAGAAAACGGAGTTATTGCAAATCCGTTCTGTCTTTCAAAAGAGCATACCTTAAAGGATGCAGATGACCTTATGCACCGATACAGAATTTCAGGTGTTCCAATCTGTGACGAAGAAAACAAGCTTATCGGTATCATAACAAACCGTGACCTTCGTTTTGAGACAGACTACTCAAAGAAAATTGCAGAAGCGATGACAAGCGAAAACCTGATTACTGCTCCTGTCGGAACAACTCTTGATGAAGCTCAGCAGATTTTGAGCAGACATAAGATTGAAAAGCTTCCATTGGTTGATGAAAACAACAAGCTTAAGGGTCTTATCACAATTAAGGATATTGAAAAGGCTGTTAAGTACCCGAATGCAGCAAAGGACGCATCAGGAAGACTTCTTTGCGGAGCGGCAATCGGTGTTACGGCTGATATTTTAGACAGAGTTAAGGCTTTGGTTGATGCGGGAGTTGACGTACTTGTTTTAGACTCTGCTCACGGTCACTCAAAGAATATTATTGAAAAGATTAAGGAAGTTAAAAAGAACTTCCCTGAAATCCCTGTTATTGCAGGTAATATCGCAACAGGTGAAGCTGCAGAAGCATTGATTAAGGCAGGCGCTGACTGTATCAAGGTTGGTATCGGACCTGGCTCAATCTGCACAACACGTGTTGTTGCTGGTATCGGTTGCCCGCAGGTTACAGCTATCTATGATGTGGCACAGGTAGCTAAGAAGCACAAGATTCCTGTTATAGCAGACGGCGGTCTTAAGTATTCAGGCGATATTCCTAAGGCTATCGCTGCCGGTGCTGACGTAGTTATGATGGGAAGCCTTTTGGCAGGTTGTGAAGAAAGCCCGGGCGAATTTGAAATCTATCAGGGAAGAAGATTTAAGGTTTATCGTGGTATGGGTTCAATCGCGGCAATGGAATGCGGTTCAAAGGACAGATACTTCCAGACTGGCTCTAAAAAGCTTGTCCCTGAAGGTGTTGAAGGCCGTGTACCTTATAAGGGTGCTGTTTCAGATACAATCTTCCAGCTTTTAGGCGGTCTTCGTGCCGGCATGGGTTACTGCGGAACCAAGACTATTGAAGAGCTTAAGAAGAACGGTAAGTTTGTAAGAATTACAGGTGCCGGACTTAAGGAAAGCCACCCGCACGATATTTATATCACAAAAGAAGCTCCAAACTACAGCTATCACTCAGAAGCGTAAGAGGGTAGCACATAAATTTGGCGCAGAACGTATGAAAATCAAAACCAACATCGAAAGATGTTGGTTTTTTTGTATTTAACTACAACCAAAATTATTCGCCACAAAAATGTGGCGGGGACTGCTCTAAAAAAGACTTTGCATCAGCAAAGTCTTTTTTATTTTTATTCTTCAATTTCTTTTGGTTCTTCAGCATTCTTAACAGTTAGAGTCTGTTTTCTTGCTTTTAATCCTAAATAAACCTTGCCGCCTGCTCCGATGATGATACCAATAACAGCGACTACTTGCGAAATACCAAGCACATTCGGTATTAAATACAAAATATATTCGCTCTGTCGCAAACCTTCCAAGAAAAGTCTTCCCAGGCTATACCAGAAAATATAGAAGCAGAATACCTGACCGTCAGCGTGTTTTTTGTGGCGCCGTGACAAAAGCAGGACAAGTCCTATAAAATTCCAGATGCCCTCATACAAGAACAGAGGATGAACGCCGGCACTGCCGTTTATGGTCATTCTTAAGATGTTGTCAGTTTCACGCCCGAAAACTTCCGCATTAAAGAAGTTTCCCCAACGCCCGATTATCTGCCCTATAAAAAGCCCCGGGCAACACACGTCAAATACGTTCAGGGTGTTGAGTTTTTTCTTTTTGCAATATATGGTGGTAGACAGAACTGCACCGATTATAGCACCATAAATGGCAATTCCGCCCTCCCAGATTTTAAATATGTTCCAGAAACTGCCGATTGAGCCCCAGTCAAAAATGCAATAGTAAAGCCTTGCACAGATGATAGAAGAAATAAGACCCCAGAAACAAATATCGAAAATATGGTCAGGGTCAACGCCTCGCTTTTTGGCAGTAAGGCTTACGAAAATAAATCCAAGCATAAAACCTGTCAGAATACATATTGCGTACCAGAAAATCGGTCTTGAAAATGCTGTAAACGCCACACGGTTTACGCTGAAAGAAAGGTTAAGACCGGGAAAAGCAATTGTGTTTACCATACTATGCCTCCTTTATTGAAAGAGAAATCCTCTTTTTCTTAACATCAACATCAAGGATTTTGACCTTTACTATATCTCCTACAGAAAGAACATCAAGAGGATGCTTTATATATTTATTCGAAATGTGTGAAATATGAACCAATCCGTCCTGATGGACGCCGATGTCAACAAATGCACCAAAGTCAATTACGTTACGGACAGTTCCTTTCATAACCATACCAGCTTTCAGGTCCTCGATACTCATAACATCAGACATTAAAATTGGTTGAGGCAATTCTTCTCTCGGGTCACGTCCGCGCTTTAAAAGTCCGTCCGCAATATCACGAAGAGTGGGAACGCCAACGCCCAAAAGCTCTGCAAGTTTATTTATATCCTGTTTTTTCAGTCTGTCCTTTAAATCTGCAATATTTCCGCCTGCAACATCATCAAGGGTGTAGCCGAGTTTTTCTAAAAGACCTTTCGCAGCATCATAGCTTTCAGGGTGAACGGAAGTGTTGTCAAACACGTTCTTTCCGTCAGTTATGCGAAGAAAACCTGCACACTGTTCAAAGGCTTTCTTGCCCAGTTTTGCTACCTTCAAAAGCTGATTTCTGTCTACAAACTTTCCGTTTTCTTCTCGGTATGCGGTGATGTTTTTCGCAACAGTTGAATTAATTCCCGCAACGTATGATAAAAGTGACGGTGATGCGGTGTTCAAGTCAACACCAACGCTGTTAACGCAGGTCTCAACAACGCCGCCTAAAGCCTCGCCTAAAAGTTTCTGATTCATATCGTGCTGATATTGACCGACACCGATGGCTTTCGGGTCAATCTTAACAAGCTCTGCAAGTGGGTCCTGCAAACGTCTTGCGATAGATACCGCACTACGTAAGGATACGTCAAATTCAGGAAATTCCTCTGTCGCAAGTTTTGATGCGGAGTAAACCGATGCGCCTGCCTCGCTTACTACCATATAATAAACTTCCCGGTCAATTTCCTTTATCATTTCTGCAACAAGCGCTTCAGTTTCCTTTGATGCCGTTCCATTACCGATTGAAACAAGGTTAACGCTGTGTTTATTAATAAGATTTTTAAGTATATTCTTTGCCTTTTCTTTGTCGTGGACAGGAAGAGTGCAGTAAACAACATTTGTGTCCAAAACTTTTCCCGTATCGTCAACTACGGCAACCTTGCAACCTGTTCTGTAGCCCGGGTCAAGCCCTAAAACAACCCTTCCCTTAATCGGTGGCTGTAAAAGAAGACCGCTTAAGTTTTTGGAGAACACCTTAATTGCAGCTTCTTCGGCGCGCTCGGTTAAAAGGTTTCTGATTTCGGTTTCAACTGACGGTGCAATTAAACGCTTGTAGCTGTCCTCTATTGCAAGGGATACTGTATCACGTGAGCCTGATGCCTTATCGGAAAGCACCTCGCCCTTTATATAGTCGTGAATAATACTCTCTTCAATATCAAGCTTTGCAGACAAAAATCCGTCCTTTTCACCTCGGTTAATGGCAAGAACTCTGTGATTTGCAAGTTTTGATAAAGGCTCGGAGAAATCGTAGTACATACTGTAAACGCTGTCCTCTTCCTTTGTCTGTTTGGTTCGCATAACACCGCCTGATAAGGTGAGCGCACGAATTTTCTTTCGGAACTCTGCGTTGTCTGAAATGGTTTCAGCTATTATATCCATAGCGCCTGCTATGGCGTCCTCAACGGTTTCAACGCCTTTTTCGGTATCAATAAACGGCTCTGCCAGAACTTCTGCCGGTTCGGTTGACTCCTGTGAAAAGATAAGGTCAGCCAAAGGCTCAAGACCTTTTTCCTTTGCAATCATTGCACGAGTACGGCGCTTTGGTCTGAACGGCCTGTATATATCGTCAATTTCCGTAACGGTTTTTGCGTTCTCTATGGCAAGGCGTATTTCGTCAGTAAGATTACCCTGCTCATCAATCAGGCGTGTAACCTCCTCCTTTTTTGCCTCGATGTTGCGAAGAGTTTCCAAACGTCTTGAAAGCTCGCGCAGAACCTCGTCAGAAAGCTCACCTGTTGCCTCTTTTCTGTAACGTGCAATAAAAGGAATGGTGTTTCCCTCGTCAATAAGTTTCAGGGTGTTCACAATCTGGAATTCCCGAAGATTGAATTCCTGCATAAGTATGGTTGCAATTTTGTCCATCAAAATATCCTCCGCCATAAAATAACTACCACTATTATATAACGGAATACGGGCATTTACAAGCGGAATAAGACATTTATGAAATTTATATAACATAGCGGTAATATTTGTAATATAAACTCAAAAAAAATTTAAAAAAATTTATTCAAAACTATTGATATTTGAGAAAATATATTATATAATGGGAGAGTAATGGAGTGGATTGGAGTGTTTGGGAGGAAAAACAACCCAATTCAGTCAAAAATTCCCAAAAGAAAGGATGGTGCCGGATGGTTAATTTTGTTGGAAAATATCCAAGACAATTAGATGAACGCGGAAGATTTATATTGCCTGCAAAAATCAGAGAAAAACTGTCAGGCACAGTCTATATAACACAGTCACCTGTTGATGCGTGTTTAAATCTTTACACAGAGGACGAATGGGAAGCGATTGCACAAAAAGTGAGGGCACTTCCTACGGTGACTGACAGAAACGCTGCAGCACTCCAGAGAACACTTTTCGGAAATGCCATTTCCTGCGATTTGGACAAGCAGGGAAGAATTCCGTTAAATCAGGAGCTTATAGCCTTTGCGAATATGAAGAAAGACATAATGCTTGTAGGCGTTAATGCAAAGCTTGAAATCTGGGATTCAGAGGAATGGAACAAGGCAAGCCAGGCGATTGATGCCGATAGTGTTATTGAAGGTATTGCAAAATACGAAATCAATATATGAGGATAAGCTATGGAATTTAAACATTATTCCGTAATGCTTTCGGAAACAGTAGACGCTCTTAATGTGAAAGACGGCGGCATATATGCTGACGGAACCCTTGGCGGTGGCGGGCATTCACACGAGATATTATCCCGTGCGGAGAATATACGTCTTATAGGTATAGACCAGGACTTGGATGCTCACAAAGCGGCAAAGCAAAGACTTTCAAAGTTTGGCGACAAGGTTACATACGTAAACGATAATTTCAAGAACGTAGCGAAGGTTCTTGACGAGCTTGGAATTGACGAAATAGACGGTATGGTTTTAGACCTTGGGGTTTCTTCGTATCAGCTTGATAATGAGGAACGTGGGTTTTCATATATGAAATCAGCACCGCTTGATATGAGAATGAACCAGAATAATAACTTTTCTGCGTATGACGTGGTAAACGGATATACAGAGGACCAGCTTACCGAAATCTTCTACCGTTACGGCGAGGAGAACTGGTCAAGAAGAGTTGCAAAGTTTATTTGCGAAAAGAGAGCGGAAGCACCTATTGAAACAACAGGCGAGCTTTCTGAAATAATAAAAGCGGCAATACCGAAAAATGCAAGAAAGGATGAGCTTCATCCCGAAAAACGTATTTTTCAGGCAATAAGAATAGAAGTAAACGGCGAGCTTGAAATTTTAAAAGGTGCCGTTTGTGACATAGTAAAACGACTCAAAAAAGGCGGCAGACTTGCCGTAATAACCTTCCACTCGCTGGAGGACAGAATAATAAAGCAGGTATTTCAGGAGCTTGCAAAAGGTTGTACCTGCCCGCCGGAGTTTCCTGTATGTGTATGCGGAAAGAAACCGGAAATTAAAGTGATAACAAGAAAACCAATACTGCCCACCAAAGAGGAACTTGAAGAAAATTCAAGGTCAAAGAGTGCAAAGTTAAGGGTGGCAGAAAAACTATAACGAAAGGATGTTTGGCTCGATGGGATACAATGGAAATCTTGCATACGACTGGGAGTTTTATGAAAACACAGCCAGAGTGCAGAGAAAAGTTGAAGAACACAGACAGCAAAACAAAACTAAAGCAAAAGCGAAAGAAGCTAAATTACATAAAACAGTAAGTATTTGTGCTATAATGCTTGCACTTTGTGCCGGATTTATGATTTCAAGGAATGTGGCAGTATACGAAAGCAGAAATGACGTTGCAGCACTTCAAAAGGAGCTTAATCAGCTGAAGGAATATTCAAGCCAGAAGGCTTTTGAGCTTGACCAGAGTCTTGACCTTGAACTTATTGAAGAAACCGCAAAAAAGAAGCTTGGAATGGCACGACCTGAAAAGTATCAGATTGTTTATGTAAATATCAAGCAGGACGATGTTACAGAGGTAACAGCAAACGAAGTGGAAGGAATAAAGGGAGCACTTAGCATATTCGGGGAAGAATAATAATAGAGTATATTTAGATATATGTATGGATAGGAATGGTACAGAATGACTTTAGGCAAAATGAAGAGAAGGTCTCTTGTATTGTTTGCGCTGATGGCAGTAGTCCTCGGCGCACTTATATTTAGAATAGGTTATTGGCAGATAGTTCGCGGAAACGAGATGAAGGAAGCAGTTCTTCGCCAACAGACCAGCGAAGCGGCTATACACGCAAGCCGAGGTACAATCTATGACCGAAATCAGAAGGTGCTTGCGGAAAGTGCTACAGTTAACACGGTTGTTTGTAACCCGCAACAAATCAAAAAAGACAGAAGCGAGCTTATAGTCGCATCACACCTTGCCGAAATTCTTGGCATGGACAAGGAAGAAATTTTAGAGAAGTTAACAAAGAACAATCAGTTCCAGTATATAAAAAAGAGAGTAACCGTTGAAGAGGCGGACGCAATAAAGAAACTTAAGGATAGCTCAGTCGACAAGGAAATGGCTAAGCTTTTTTCTGGTATTTATTTTGAGGAGGACTCAAAGAGATACTATCAATACAATATCGCATCGCATATCATTGGTTTTACAGGATATGATAATAACGGAATGCAGGGTATTGAGAGAACCTTTGACGATTATCTGATGGGAAGAGCAGGAAGCGTGCTTTCTGCAAGAACAGCATCGGGTCTTTCCTCCGAATATCAATACGAAGAGGCGTATGATGCACAAAAGGGTGACGATGTAGTTCTTACAATAGATGAAACAATTCAGTCAATCTTAGAGAAATATTTAGAGCAGGCGTGTGTGGAAAACCAGTTAAAAGAGGGTGCCTGCGGAATTGTTATGAATCCGCAGACAGGCGAAATTTTGGCAATGGCAACAAAGCCGGACTTTGACCTTAACAAGCCGACAGACCTGACACGATTTAAAAAGTATGCAATACAGATGGATACCGCCTTTGCAAATGCCGAGTCAGAAGATGACGAGGTGGCAAATGAGGCTATTGCGTCAATAAGAAACAAGATGTGGAGAAATAAGGCACTTTCAGACACATATGAGCCGGGTTCCACATTTAAGATTTTGACTGCCGCTATGGCACTGGAAGAGGGAGCGGCAAGCTTAAGTACGCAGTTCTTCTGCTCCGGGTCTAAACAGGTTGCGGACAGAACTATCAGATGCCATAAAACTGCAGGTCATGGTGCAGAGGATTTTGCAAGAGGCGTAATCAATTCCTGCAACGTTGTGTTTATGGATTTGGGAGAAAGGCTCGGAAGTTCGAAGTTCCAGGAATACTTTAAGGCATTTGGTCTTACACAAAAAACAGGTATAGAGCTTATCGGTGAGTCGGGCAGTGTTTACTATCACGGAAAAATGTCCGAAACAGATATTGCAACAAGTTCATTCGGTCAGGGATTTTCTGTTACACCGATGCAGATGATTACGGCTATTTCTTCCGTTATAAACGGCGGAAATCTTATGAAACCGCAGATTGTAAAGGAAATCAGAAATCGTGGCGGAATTGTAAAAAGCTTTTATCCTGAGGTTGTAAACCGTGTAATTTCAGCAGAAACTTCAGCAACCATGCGAAGCATTTTGGAAAGCGTTGTAAATGACCCTAAGGGTACAGGTAAGAATGCATATATTAAGGGATACCGCATCGGCGGAAAAACAGGAACATCAGAAAAAGGACGTAACAATAACAAGCGTATTGCATCGTTCGTAGGTTTTGCTCCTGCTGATGACCCGCAGCTTATCTGCCTTGTAATGTTCGATGAACCGCAGGTTGCAAACAAGTACGGCGGAACTATTGCAGCACCGGTAGCAGGGGCAATATTGGAAGAAGCACTTGAATATATGGGCGTTGAAAGACAGTACACAGAGGAAGAGGCGATGTCTGTTTCCGTGGCGGTCCCTGACCTTCGTGAACAGTCGGTAACTGTTGCAAAGGAAAGTATAGATGCAAAACGCCTTAACATAAAGGTTGTGGGAAATGGTGATACAGTTGTTGACCAGCTCCCTAAGCCGGGTATGACCATAGGCGAAAACTCAACCATAATTATATATACAGAAGCTCGTGACGAAAACAAAAAGGTATCAGTACCTGACGTTACAGGACTGACCGTTGCACAGGCGAAGAAACGTCTTGAGGATTCAGGACTCAACTTCGAGGTTGCAGGTGCGGGACTTACAGGAACGGACGGAGCTTTTGCATTTAAGCAGAGTATAGCACCGGGAACGCAGGTTGAACCGGCGACAGTAGTAAGCGTTGAGTTCAGACACGCATCATCAGACTAATAATAGAAAAAACAGGGCGAACCTTTGTTCGCCCGGCTTTGCTTTAATGAAATAATGCGAAAATGGGGTTTTTTAGACGAATTAAAGGATTTTGTTATGTTAGCAAGTAAAATTTTTGAAGAAAAGTGGATATGGCAGGATGTGGAAGCCTACGACATTACCATTGACTCACGAAGCGTGGAAAATGGCAGTGTATTTGTGTGTATCCGAGGCGCGAATGTTGACGGTCACGATTATGCAAAAATGGCAGAGGAAAAGGGAGCAGTTTGCGTTGTGGCAGAAGAGGAACTTTCTCTTAACATTCCGTGCATAGTATATCCCGACACAAAAATCGCACTTTCCCAAATTGCATCAAAATTCTACGAAAGTCCTGAGGAAAAGCTTCATCTGGTAGGAATAACCGGAACAAACGGCAAGACCTCGGTAAGCTATTTTATAAAGAAAATTCTTGAAACACAGGGGAAAAAAGTCGGAATTATCGGCACTAATGAAATTCTGGTGGGAGATAGGGAGGTTGGAATAAAATCTTCGACACCTACAACACCAAATTCACTGGAGCTTAGAAAAATATTTGCTAAAATGGTAGAAATGGGTGCAGAGTATGTTGTTATGGAGGTTTCATCACACGCTCTGGATTTGCATAGAGTTTACGGACTCACCTATGATGTGGGCGTTTTTACAAACCTGACCCGTGACCATCTTGACTATCATAAAACTATGGAAAACTATTTCCTTGCAAAGAAAAAACTGTTTTCTATTTCAAAGGTTGGAGTTGTAAATTGCGATGACGAATACGGAAACAGAATTTTATGTGAGGATAAAAACAATAAAATAAGTGTTGGCATAAAGGATGCCGACCTTTTGGCAAAGGACATCGAAATTGACGAAAAAGGCGTTAAATTTAACGTATTGTATAAAGGAAACGAGTATCCTGTAGAGCTTCCTGTATCGGGTATGTTCAGCGTGTATAACGGGCTTTGTGCATTCGGCGGTGCTTTGGCGCTTGGGATTGAGCCTTGTGATATAGCAAGCGGACTTTCAAAAACAGGCGGGGTTTTGGGAAGACTTGAACGAGTTGACACAAACACCGATTTTTCGGTAATAATAGATTACGCTCACACGCCTGACGGACTGGAAAACGTTCTTTCTGCAGTAAATTCCTTTAAAAAGGGAAGATGCATAGCAGTTTTTGGCTGTGGCGGTGACAGAGATGCAACAAAACGCCCGATTATGGGTGAAATCGGCACAAGAATGGCAGACGTTGCCATAATAACATCGGATAATCCAAGATGTGAAGACCCGATTAAGATAATAGAAGACATAGTTCTCGGTGCTGTAGACGGAAAATATACCGTTGTTGAAAACAGAAGAGAAGCTATAAAATATGCCTTATCACTTGCAAAAAAAGACGATATAGTCCTGCTTTTAGGTAAAGGTCAGGAAACCTATCAGATAATAGGCAAGGAAAAGATACACTTTGATGAAAGGGAAATAGTAAAAGAAATTTTGGGAGAATAGAACAGAATGCAGAGATTAAATGTTAAAGATGTTTTAGCCGCAACGGGAGGAACTCTTGTTTGCGGAACGGAGGATTTTGAAATCTCCGAAATTGTAACAGATTCAAGAAAGGCAGGCGCAAATATGTTGTTTGTGCCTATTGTCGGTGACAACAATGACGGGCACGACTTTATCGGCAGTGCCTTTGAAAATGGTGCGGAAACGGTGGTAACACACCGTGACATCCCTGCTATGGCAGGCAAAAACATTATACGCGTAAGAGATACTCGCATTGCATTCGGCGATATTGCACGCTATTATAAGGAAAAGTATAATCTCCCGACCGTTGCAATTACGGGAAGTGTTGGAAAAACCACAACAAAGGATATGATTTCGGCAGTTCTTGCCATGAAATATAACACCTTAAAAACACAGGGTAATTTCAACAATGATATAGGACTTCCAATAACAGTTTTCCGTCTTGAGAAAAAGCACGAAGCGGCAGTTTTGGAAATAGGTATGTCCCATATGGGTGAAATCAGATACCTTGCATCAATAGCCAAGCCGGACGTTGCGGTTATAACCAATATCGGTATGTCCCATATTGAAAATCTTGGTTCACAGGAAAATATATATTATTCAAAACTGCAGATTTGCGACTTTATGGATAAGGATAAGCTTTTAGTTGTAAACGGTGATGATAAATTCTTAACACGTCATTTTGACAGATGCCGTGTAGTAACCTGCGGTATTGAGAACAAAAACTGCGATTTGGTGGCAGAGAACATAAAAAATCTTGGCATTGACGGAACAAAATTCACGGTCAGTGTGGACGGAGAAAACCACGAAGTATACGTGAAAATTCCGGGCGTTCATAACGTGTATAATGCGCTTATTGCAATTGCAGTGGGTCGCAACTACAATATCCCGATGAAAGACATAATTGAAGGTATTCGTGGATTTGTGCTTACAAGTATGCGAATGGAAATCAGGGATTATAACGGCGTAACAGTTATAAATGACTGCTATAATGCATCTCCTGACTCAATGCGTGCAGCACTTTCAGTGCTTCATGATATGAAAGCAAAACGCAGGATTGCGGTTTTGGGCGATGTTCTCGAAATGGGAACCTTTGCAGAAAAAGCACTCTATGAAGTCGGACTTTCAATAGAGGATATGGATATGCTTGTAACTGTTGGGGATAACTCAAGATTTATTGCCCGTGGCGCAAGCTTTGCAGGTATTAAAAATACAAAGAGCTTTAAAACAAACAGGGAAGCTATTGACTGTCTAAAGGAATATTTAAAGCCGGGTGATGCGGTTTTGGTAAAGGCATCACGCGGGATGAGGTTTGAACAGATAGTGGATGCACTGAAGAAATAAAGGAGAACTTTATATGCTATACACATTTTTGTCACAAGTAGAAGAAACATCGGGCAGTATGTGGTATTTTATCTTGCCTATGGTAATTGCATTTTTGGTGACCGCTGTTTTAGGGCCTGTAGTAATACCTTGGCTTGCAAAACTCAAATTCGGTCAGCAAATTCTTGAAATCGGACCAAACTGGCACAAAAACAAGGCAGGCACACCTACAATGGGTGGAATTATGTTTATTGCAGGCGTGTTAGTATCTGTGCTGGCAGCACTTTTTGCAAAATTTGATATACGCCTTTTAATGATGCTTTTAATAGCAACAGGCTTTGGTGTAATCGGGTTTATAGATGATTATGTGAAGGTTGTAAAGAAACGAAATCTTGGACTTACGGCAAAACAGAAGTTCTTGCTTCAGGCAATTTTGTCGGTTATATACATTTTGGTTTTAAAGGAAACAGGAAACCTAAACACAGAAATTATCATTCCGTTTATGGCTAAAACTGTGGAGCTTCCTTGGATACTATACATAGTGTTCATTCTTTTTGTAGTAACTGGAACGGTAAACGCCGTTAACTTAACAGACGGAATTGACGGGCTTGCAACAAGCATAACAGTGGTGGTAGCACTGTTTTTCGGTATTGCCGCTGCTATGTTTAAAAGCTCTGCAGAAACCATTTTTGCAATGGCACTTTTAGGCGGATGTCTTGGGTTTTTGATGTTTAATAAGCATCCTGCAAAGGTGTTTATGGGCGACACAGGCTCGCTGTTTTTGGGCGGTGCAATTTCGGTTGTAGCGGTAGGGCTTGGTATGCCGCTTATCCTTATAATCTGCGGATTTGTATATCTGTTTGAAACTCTGTCGGTTATTTTGCAGGTTGCATCCTTTAAATTGACAGGAAAACGTATATTTAAGATGTCACCTATACATCATCATTTTGAGATGTGTGGCTGGCGAGAGGTAAAGATTGTATCGGTATTCACTTTAGTCACTCTTTTACTGTGCATCATTTCGGTATTGGCAATTATGCCTGCCGGTGGCTTTTAAGTGACCTTGAAAGGAAGATAAAAGATGGTAAGGGATTTTAACTCAGGAAATTCCACACAAAAGAGAAATACATCAGGGGTAAGGAGAACTACCACAAGTCAGAATGTTCGCAAGGTAAGTTCTGTACCGCCTGTTAAAAAAGCAGGAACTACAACACATCGTTCAGCAAAAAAAACGGTAAAGAAAAGAAAAACCGGATTTTTGGCAAACCTGCTTTATTCCGACAGAACTCCGGGCGAAATGGACTACACCTTCCTGCTTTTAGTTGGCGTTTTGGTGGTGTTTGGTCTTATTATGCTGCTTTCAGCATCAACTCCTACTGCCAATGTAAAGTTCGGCAAAAGCTATTATTTTTTTCTGCGTCAGTTCTTTTTTGTAATACTTGGTGCGGCTGCTATGTTCAGCCTTGCTCATATTGATTACAGGAATTTAAAACCTTATGCAAGAATTTTTATGCTTATATGCATCGGTCTTCTGGTGCTTGTATTTATTCCGGGCATCGGCGTTTCCCATAATGGCTCACGCCGTTGGATAAACCTTGGTTTTATGGAACTTCAACCATCGGAAATTATGAAGGTTTCCATCGCTATGTTTTTTGCGGCACTGATTGAAGATAAAAAATATGACATAAGAACAAATAAGGGTCTTGGTCAATATCTTGTCTGGGTTGGTGTTGTTGCAGCGCTGTTGCTTGCAGAAACACACTTAAGCGGTACTATAGTTATTTGCGGTATTGCTCTTTTGGTGCTTTTGATAGGCGGCGCAAATATGGGACTGATAATAGGCGGAGGAGCTGCGGCGTGCGGTGCGCTTATAGGACTTGTTGCGGCAATAAACCCTACCCGAATGGCGAGAATTACGAGCTTTTTGAACCCGTTTACCGATATGCAGGGAACAGGATACCAGACGGCACAGGCAGTTTATGCTATTGGGTCGGGAGGTATCTTTGGAAAAGGTCTTGGAGAAAGCGTTCAGAAATTTTCATATCTTCCGGAACCGTACAATGATTTTATTTTTGCGGTTATCTGCGAAGAACTTGGACTAATAGGTGCTATTGTAATCATAGGAATGTTTATCGGCCTGATAATCCGTGGCATAAAAATAGCAACAGAAGCACAGGACGTGTTTGGCGCGTTGACAGTTGTGGGAATAATGGGACAGATTGCAATCCAGACCATTCTTAATATTGGCGTGGCGACAGCGTCTATCCCGAATACAGGAGTGTCCCTGCCGTTCTTCAGCTACGGCGGTACGGCGATTATGATACTTCTTGCGGAAATGGGAATAGTTTTGAGCGTTTCCAGATATTCTTCGGAAAATAAATAAAAGGACAGGTAGTTTATGAGAGTTTTGTTTGCAGGCGGAGGCACTGCGGGGCATATTAACCCTGCCATTTCCATAGCCGATTATATCAAGACAAAAGAGGACAATTTTGAGGCACTTTTCATTGGTACTGAAAGAGGCCTTGAGAAAAAGCTTGTTCCGGCATCGGGATACAAAATCAAGTATATTGACATACGTGGATTTGACAGAAAAAATCTGTTGAAAAATGTTTCCGTGATAATGAAGCTTATAAAATCAAGGCTTGATTGCCAGAAGATTATCAGGGAATTCAAGCCGGATTTTGTGGTATTAACAGGCGGATACGTGTCAGGCCCCGTTGCTATGGCGGCGAAAAAAGCAGGTGTTCCGGCTTTGATTCACGAACAGAACGTCTATCCGGGGCTTACAGTAAAAGGCGCTGAAAAGTACGTAAACTACGTGGCTTTGAGCTTTAGCGAAAGCGTCGAGCAGATGAAAGACCCGAAAAAGTGTGTTGTTACAGGGAACCCTGTAAGGTGCGAAATCTTAAATGCGGACAAGGAAACAGCACGGGCAGAACTTGGACTTGGTGACAAACCGTTTGTTCTTGTTTTCGGCGGAAGTCTTGGTGCTAAAAAGATAAACGAAACGATGATTGGCGTTTTGAAAAAGGCATCTAAGGAGCGAGCATTCAATATTCTTTTCGCAACAGGCGACAGAAATTATCAGGAGGTAATGGCGGCGCTTAATGAGTCTAAAGTTACTCTTGATGATGAGATAAAGGTAGTACCGTATATAAACAATATGAGTACCGTTATGGCGGCCAGTGACCTTGTGGTTTCAAGAGCGGGAGCCATAACAGTTTCTGAAATTGCGGCACTTTCCAAGCCATCAATCCTTATTCCGTCACCCAATGTGGTAAGAAACCATCAGGAACAGAACGCAAGGGAATTTGAACGAAATGAAGCTGCGGTTGTTATTGTGGAAAGTGAGCTTTCCGATGACGCTTTATATGAGAAAATAATCCGGCTTACAGGCGATAAAGCCGAGCTTTTAAAAATGAGTAAAAACGTGAAAAAGCTTGCAAAATGCGATGCTTTGGAAGAAATATATAAGCTTATAAAGAAAACTGATGCACTAAAATAGGTTTTAGTGCATCTTTTTTTTGAAAAAACCGCACTTTTTCTCGATAAAATATAGACTTTTCGGAAAAAATGTAGTAATATATAATTTGGAGTATTATAAATTAAGAAAGGAAAGCTTTAATGGAAAGATTAAAGGTAATAGTGAAAGCTCTGGACGATAAGCGTGCAGAGAGCATTGATGTATTAAATATTTCAGAACTTACATCTTTGGGTGACTATTTCGTTATCTGTACCTGTAACTCAAACGTTCAGGTAAGAGCGGCGGCAGACGAAGTGGAAGTTAAGATGAAAGAGGCAGGCTTTGAAGCTCTTCATACCGAGGGTTATCGTGGCGGAAGCTGGATTCTTCTTGACTTTGCGGATATAATTGTTCACGTGATGGACAGAGAAACAAGAGATTTTTATTCATTGGAACGTTTATGGGATGATGCTCAGCGTATCGATGTAGATATAGATGATTAAGGGGGTATAAACCTATGAAAACATATGATTACAAAAACATTGAGAAAAAATGGCAGGACAGATGGGAAACTGAGGGTTGCTTCCACGCTGTAAACGGTAGTGAAAAAGAACCGTTCTATGCACTTATTGAGTTCCCGTATCCATCAGGTCAGGGACTGCACGTGGGACACCCAAGAAGCTACACAGCTCTTGATATCCTTGCAAGAAAGAGAAGAATGCAAGGTTATAACGTGCTTTATCCTATCGGCTGGGATGCGTTCGGTCTTCCTACAGAAAACTTTGCCATAAAGAACAAGGTTCACCCAAGAATTGTTACAGAACAGAACGTTGCAAACTTTACACGTCAGCTTAAGATGCTTGGCTTCTCTTTTGACTGGTCACGTGAAGTTAACACAACTGACCCTGGCTACTATAAGTGGACTCAGTGGATTTTCCAGCAGCTTTTCAAAAAAGGTCTTGCATATAAGCAGGAGATGCCGATTAACTGGTGCACAGGCTGTAAGGTAGGCCTTTCAAACGAAGAAGTTGTTAACGGCGTTTGTGAGCGTTGCGGAAGTGAGGTTGTTCAGAAGAGAAAGAGCCAGTGGATGCTTAAGATTACAGAGTATGCACAGCGTCTTATCGATGACCTTGACGAAGTTGATTATATCGAAAGAGTTAAAACTCAGCAGAAGAACTGGATTGGCAGAAGTGAGGGCGCAGAGGTTACATTCCGCCTGACTTCAGGTGATGACATTGTTGTCTACACAACAAGATGTGACACGCTGTTCGGTGCGACATATATGGTTTTGTCACCTGAACACAAGATTGTTGAAAAGCTGCTTCCAACCCTTGAAAATGCTGACGAAGTTAAGGCATATATTCAAGAGGCTGCTAAAAAATCAGAGTTTGAAAGAACCGAGCTTGCAAAGGATAAAACAGGCGCACAGCTTTGCGGCGTAAACGCAATAAACCCTGTAACAGGCAAGGAAATCCCTGTATTCATTTCAGACTATGTTCTTGTAACATACGGAACAGGTGCAATTATGGCAGTTCCTGCACACGATAGCCGTGACTGGGATTTCGCAAAGAAGTTCAATCTTCCGATAATCGAAGTTGTTGCAGGTGGCGAAGACGTACAGAAAGAAGCATATACCGATGTTTCAAGCGGTAATATGGTGAACTCAGGTTTCCTTGACGGAATGAGCGTTAAGGATGCTATTCCTGCGATGATTAAGTTTTTGGAAGAAAAGGGAATAGGACATAAAAAGGTCAACTACAAGCTTCGTGATTGGGTGTTCTCACGTCAGAGATACTGGGGCGAACCTATTCCGCTTGTATATTGTGAAAAGTGCGGTTGGGTATGTATTCCGGAAGAAGAACTTCCGCTTGAACTTCCTGAACTTGGCACATTCGAGCCAGGTGAAAACGGTGAATCACCGCTTGCAAAGGCTACAGATTGGATAAGCACAACTTGTCCGCACTGTGGCGGAAAGGCTACCCGTGAAACAGATACAATGCCGCAGTGGGCAGGTTCAAGCTGGTACTTCTTAAGATATATGGACCCACACAATGACGAGGCGTTAGCATCAAAAGAAGCACTCGAGTACTGGTCACCTGTTGATTGGTACAACGGCGGTATGGAGCATACAACTCTTCACTTGTTATATTCAAGATTCTGGCAT
Organism: Clostridia bacterium; assembly: GCA_045658645.1. Taxonomy (GTDB): domain Bacteria; phylum Bacillota; class Clostridia; order UBA1381; family UBA1381; genus UBA1738. The sequence continues at coordinate 24,959 of JAZOVJ010000054.1, forward strand.
AAATTCTTATACGATATCGGCGTAGTTCCAACAAAAGAACCATACCAGAAGAGAACATCTCACGGTATGATTTTGGGTGAGAACGGCGAGAAGATGTCAAAGTCAAGAGGTAACGTTGTTAACCCTGACGAAGTCGTAAACGATTACGGCGCAGACGCAGTTCGTACATTTGAGATGTTTATCGGTGCTTTCGACCAGTCAACACCTTGGTCAGAAAAAGGCTTGAAGGGTTGCTATAAGTTCTTGGAGCGTGTGTGGAATCTTCAGGAGCTTTTGGTTGACGGTGACGGATACTCTAAGGAGCTTGAAAGTGCAGTTCACAAGACAATCAAGAAGGTATCAGATGACTTTGAAAAGATGAAGTTTAACACAGCTATTGCCACAATGATGAGTCTTGTAAACGATTTCTATAAAGCAGAGGCGGTAACAAAGGGCGAATACAGAACTCTTATTACACTTCTAAACCCTGTTGCACCGCACGTTACAGAAGAGCTTTGGGAAATGTACGGTGACGGCGGAATTTTAGCAACAAAGGCTTGGCCTGTATATGATGAAGCAAAGACAATCGATGATGAAATCGAAGTTGTTGTGCAGATAAACGGCAAAATCCGTGATAAGATTATGGTTCCGAACGGTGCAAGCCGTGAAGATATGGAAAAGATTGCTATGGAAGCTCAAAAGGTTAAAGAAGCAATAGACGGAAAAACTGTTGTTAAGGTAATCTGTGTTCCCGGAAAGCTTGTAAATATCGTAATTAAGTAATAAAAAAGTACGAACTTTTGTTCGTACTTTTTTTATCTTGGTTCCTTGCTGTATTGCAGAATTTCACCGGTTTTTGCATCTATTTCGTAGTCATATTCCAAGCTGCCGTAATCAAACTCAATTTCATAAACCTGTCGCCCATCTTCCCAATCCAGCTTGGACTGAAAACGCTGTGCATTTTCTTCGCTTACGCCGGCGTGGGTTAAAGCTATTTTCTTTGCCGACTCTTTGGTTATTATGGCATTTTCGACAGGCTTTTCGGTTGCAACCTGACCTGAAACTGTGGTATCAGGGGTAGACTGAGGAACGGTAGTACTGTTTTCGGTCTCTGAATTACTGCAGCCTGTGATAAATAGGGTTGCTATCAAAAGACATAGTATAACAAGGCTGATTCCAAATAAAGTTTTTGCACTTTTGTTCATATAAAAACACCTCCTGTGTGTTGTTTTATATAGTATAGGCAAAAAATAAATCTTTTAAACAAAAAAATCCGCAAGACATTTGCCTTGCGGATTAAAATTTTAAATTACGGTTCCTTTTGCAACGGGAACAGGGTAGCTGTCCTGACCGATAATTTGTTTTCCGGCCAAAACCTGAACATCCTTGTCAAGAACAACATATTCAAGAGTGGAATCTTCATTGACAACTGTGCTCTGCATCAGAACGCAGTTCTTTACAACAGCACCCTTCTTAACAACTACATTTCCTGACAAAACACTGTTGATAACTGTTCCGTCAATAGTACATCCGTCTGCTATATAAGAGTTTACAACATTAGCACTGCTTCCGTATTTTGTTGGCGGAAGGTCGCGGTTTTTGGTGTAGACAGGAAGCTTCGGATTTTTAAGCATTTCGTCCTGAACTTCTTTTTCAAGGAATTTCATATTATTGTTGTAGTATGCTTTCATACTGTCAACCTTGTCAACATAACCGTCATGCTCATATCCGAAAATTCGAAGACCGCCCATTTTCTGAGCAATAGCGTCCTTGATGAAGTCGTGGTTGCCGCGTGCCGAACATTCGTCCAAAATGCTTTCCAGTAAGGCTCTTTCCATTACAAAAACGTCAATTCCTGCATTAGTTGTCTTTGGATAGTATGGGCAAACTTCAATATCGGTGATTGCACCGTCTTTATCAATGTCCAAAAGTGTATAGCGTGAAAGTTCCTTTTCTTCAACACCATTTAGGTTCTTGTAAATAACAGTAACGTCTGCGTTATTTTCCTTATGGCTTTTTAAAACCTTTTCAAAGTCGATGTTATAAACGCAGTTGCCAAGAGAAAGGATAACGTATGTTTCGCGGCTCTTTCTGATGTATTGGCGGATTCCGTTTAAGATGTCAAGGTCGCCTCTGATGATTTCAGCAGCGTTTTTGTTGCCGATGTTTGGAGGTAAAATGTGAAGACCATCGTCCTTCATATGCAAATCCCAAGGAGCGCCGCTTCTTAAGTGGTCCATAAGTGAAGAATAGTTAGCCTCGGTTGCAACGCCTATACGGCGAAGACCTGCCGTTGCCATATTGGAAAGGATAAAGTCGATAATTCTGAATCCGCCTGCCATTGGAAGCGCAGATGCACTTCTCACATCTGTAAACGGCGGAATATTTATATTACTGGCAATTATAATGCCCATTGTATCTCTCATTTTTTATGCCCCCTTTTAGTTTGCTTCAATCATTGAGCATTTTGGAATATCGGCACCGGGTAAAACATCAGCGCCGCCTTCGATAAGCACAAGCCCGTCTGTGCACATAGAAGAAATAAACTCGCTGTTTTCATCGGTGGTTTCGCCGATAACAGCGCCGTCTTCTATAATTGCGCCCTGACCGATAACCGCCTTTGTAATCTTGACATTGTTACCAATCTTAACGTCAGGCATAATTACGGAATCTGAAATTTCTGAGCCTTCTCCCACAGAAACGCCGGAGAAGATAACGGAATGTGAAATTTTGCCGTAAACACTGCAGCCTTGTGCAACTGAACTATCAATAATCTTAGCATTATCTCCTACGTATTGCGGGGCAAGAGCGTTATTTCTTGAATAAATGCTCCACGTATCATCGTATATATCGAATTTAGGCGGATTTTCAATAAGGTCCATATTTGCTTCCCACAAACTCTGAACTGTACCAACGTCTTTCCAGTACCCCTCGAAGCGATAGCTGACCATCTTTTCGTTATTCTTAAGCATTGTAGGAATAATGTTTTTACCAAAGTCGTTAGCTGATTCAGGGTCACGCTCGTCATCCATAAGATACTTTTTAAGGATTTGGTAATCGAAGATATAGATACCCATTGAGGCAAGGTTGCTCTTTGGATTTTTCGGCTTTTCCTCAAATTCTGTAATAAACCCGTTTTCGTCAACGTTCATTATGCCGAATCGTGGAGCTTCTTCCCAAGGAACAGGCATAACTGCAATGGTAATTGCGGCACCTGATTCTTTGTGGGTTTTAAGCATTTCGCCATAGTGCATCTTATAGATATGGTCACCGGACAGGATAAGTACATTGTTTGGAGAAAATCTGTCCAAAAATCCCAGATTTTGATATATAGCGTTTGCAGTACCCTTGTACCATTCGCCTGCAGCGGCACTCTGATATGGTGGCAAAACGTATACGCCGCCTCGGTTTCTGTCAAGTTCCCAAGGGCTGCCGTTTCCTATATATGTGTTAAGCTCAAGCGGTTGATACTGGGTCAATACACCAACGGTATCAATTCCTGAATGAACACAGTTAGACAGAGGAAAATCTATGATTTTATATTTTCCTCCAAATGGTACAGCCGGCTTGGCCACGTTTTTGGTAAGTGCGCCCAGTCTGCTGCCCTGACCGCCTGCCAAAATCATTGCTACACAATCTTTTGCATTCATTTAATATCTTCCTTTCCAACTTTTTTTAAATAGATAACAGACAAACCTTTCACATTCACGCTGATTTGATAAGGCAAACCCTGTGTATCTTTATTCTTTTTGGTTTTATATTTTTTAGAGCGGGAAATTGAAGCCCCGCCAAAACGTTTCCAGTCGGAATTTATAATAACCTCATAATCTCCTGCTTCAGGAACGCAAATAATATAGTTTTCGCGGTCAACAGGAGTGAAGTTTGCCACAACCACCACGTTTTCGCCGTCTTTTGCCGAACGATAGAACGAAATAACCGAGTTATCTCTGTCCTGTTCGTTTATCCAGTGGAATCCGCTCCAGTCACGTTCTATTTCCCACAAAGCCTTGTTTTCAAGATAGAAATGGTTGATTTCTTTTACATAATCCTGAAGCTTTTTGTGTTTTTCGATGCCTAACAGATGCCACTCAAGTCCTTCGTCATATCGCCATTCGATAAATTGCCCGATTTCACCGCCCATAAACAGCATCTTTTTTCCGGGAAGCGTCAGGTAATATCCCAAAAGCGCACGGTATCCGGAGAATTTTTCCTCATAAGTTCCATACATTTTGTCTATAAGCGACTTCTTGCCGTGTACCACTTCGTCATGGGACAGCGGAAGAATAAAATTCTCGGAATATGCATAAAGCATCAAAAAGGTTAAAAGGTCGTGGTTGAATTTTCTGAAATACGGGTCCATTGATGTGTACCTTAAGGTATCGTTCATCCAGCCCATATTCCATTTGTAGTTAAATCCAAGACCACCGTTTTCAACGGCACCCGTAACCATACTCCAAGCAGTAGATTCTTCTGCAATCATAAGGATATTCGGGAATTTTGCAAACATTATCTTGTTTAAGTTCTGCAAAAATTCGATAGCTTCAAGATTGTGGTTTCCGCCGTAAATATTAGGCACCCATTCGCCGTTTTGACGGCTGTAATCGCGGTAGAGCATTGAAGATACGGCGTCTACACGAAGCCCGTCAAAGTGGTATTCATTCACCCAGAAAAATGCGGATGACAAAAGGAAAGAAACAACTTCGCTTTTTGAATAGTCAAAAACCATAGTTCCCCAGTCTTTGTGTTCGCCGAGTCGGGTGTCTGCATATTCGTATGTTGGTGTTCCGTCAAAGTGGAAAAGTCCATGTGCATCTCGCGGGAAGTGGGCAGGAACCCAGTCCATAATAACGCCGATGCCGTTTTCGTGGCACTTATCCACAAGATACATAAGGTCTGAAGGCGTTCCAAAACGGGAGGTTGCTGCAAAATATCCTGTAACCTGATATCCCCATGACCCGTCAAACGGAAATTCTGTTAATGGCATAAACTCGATGTGAGTATAGCCCATTTCAAGAATATAAGGAATCAGCTCGTCTGCAAGCTCACGATATGTGTAAAGACTGCCGTCTTTGTGGGTTTTCCACGATGCCACATGCATTTCGTAAATATTCATAGGCTTGTCATATATAGGGGTAGATTCCCTCTTTTTAAGCCACTCTGAATCGTGCCATTTAAATTTCGGAAGTTCTATCGCAACGGACGCAGTTTCCGGTCTTAGTTGGCACATAATTGATACGGGGTCAGCCTTTAAAACTGTATTTCCCTGTGTGTCGGTAACAGCGTATTTGTAGAGAGTGCCATCTTCAATACTGTCAAAAAATCCGCACCATACGCCGGTTGAGCCCATTCTGGTAAGAGGCATATCATCCCCCGACCAACCGTTTTTGTCGCACGCTAAAGATACATGTGCGGCATTTGGAGCCCATACTGCAAATCGCCACCCTTTATCTATTTTATGAGGCCCAAGCATCTCGTATGCTTTAAAATTTGTGCCCTCGTTATATAAATAAAGTTGAAATTCACTTATACCATACCATTCCTTCGGTGAATCTGACTTCATGTTGTCGCCTCCTGTTAGTAGATTAGTCCTTACTGTAATTATATCACACATATTTTAGGCAGTAAAGACTAATAAAGTACATTTTGTAAAGAAAATTTTGTGCAAAATGACATAAAAAGACCAAAAACCAACATATTTTACAGTATAACCAAAAAAAATCAATTTATTATAGGTAGAGATTTTTAATAATCACTTGACAGAAAGAGGAAAATACGATAAAATATTTATGTGCTTGTTATTTCTTTAAACTATTTTTTGGGAATGTTGAATTTTTCCTAATAGTTTACGAAAAACAATTTTATATAAATGTTTTGAATAAAGTTTATTAGATGTATTCAGCATCCCCGATTTATATTAAAAATTTGAGATGGGGGTGGACGAGATAGACACAATAAAATTAGTACTTATCGTTGTGGCGGCAGTATTTGCATTACTCAATATTGCATCTTTCTTTATAGGAATTGCATACAGAAAAAAGATTGCTGAAGCTGAAATTGGCTCTGCGGAAGAAAAGGCAAAGAGTATTTTAGAAGAAGCAAGAAAGAATGCAAAAGCCAAGGCGAGAGAAGTAATGCTTGAAGCAAAGGAAGAAAATCATAAGCTAAGAGCAGCGCTTGATGCCGAAATGAAGGATCGCCGCCGCGAGATATCAAATCAAGAAAACAGAATTAACCAAAAAGAAGAAAATCTTGAAAGAAAAAATGAAGCTCTTGAGAAAAAAGAACAAACCTTGAATCAGAAGATTAAGGAAAATGAAGAAAAGAGCATAGAACTTGCAAAGCTTAAAGAACAGCAGATGGAGGCATTGGAGAAGATTTCCGGAATGTCACAGGCTGAAGCAAAAGCTATACTCATTCGTGATATTGAACAGGAAGCACGTCACGAAGCGGCAATTATGGTTAAAGAAATTGAGCAGGAAGCAAAAGACACAGCAGAAAAGAAAGCAAAGAACATTGTAGCGACATCCATTCAGAAGATAGCAGCAGATCACGTTTCAGAAACTACAGTTTCTGTTGTAGCATTGCCTTCTGATGAAATGAAGGGTAGAATTATTGGCCGTGAAGGTCGAAATATCCGTACAATCGAAACTATGACAGGTGTTGACCTTATCATTGACGATACTCCGGAAGCGGTTATCCTTTCAAGCTTTGACCCTGTAAGACGTGAAGTTGCCCGTCTTGCACTTGAAAAGCTTATTGTTGATGGACGAATTCATCCGGCACGTATTGAAGAAATTGTTGAAAAGTCTAAAAAAGAAGTTGAGCAGACAATTAAGCAGGAAGGTGAAGCTGCGACCTTTGAAACAGGTGTTCACGGCTTGCATCCTGAACTTATTAAACTTCTTGGCCGCTTAAAATACAGAACCAGCTACGGTCAGAATGTACTTCGCCACTCAATCGAAGTTGCGCACTTGGCAGGAGTTATGGCAGGTGAGCTTGGCGTTGATGTTGCACTTGCAAAGCGTGCAGGTTTACTTCACGATATCGGTAAGGCTGTAGACCACGAAATCGAAGGTTCACACGTTACAATCGGTGCGGATATCACTAAAAAGTACAAGGAAAACAATGATGTTATTCACGCAATTATGGCGCATCACGGTGACGTTGATGCACAGACAATAGTTGCACAGCTTGTCCAGGCAGCAGACGCGATTTCCGCTGCAAGACCAGGTGCAAGACGCGAAAACATCGAAACATATATCAAACGTCTTGAAAAGCTTGAAGAGATTGCAAACGGCTTTAATGGCGTTGAAAAATCATTTGCAATTCAGGCAGGCCGTGAAGTAAGAATTATGGTTAAGCCGGAGGTTGTAAACGATGAAGGTATGATTTTGGTTGCAAAGGATATTGTTAAGAAGATTGAATCTGAACTTGAATATCCGGGACAAATTAAGATTAGCTTAATCAGAGAAACCAGAGCAGTTGATTTTGCAAAATAATATTTATGAAAAAAACGGTTATCTTTTATGGTAACCGTTTTTGAACTTAGAAAGAGGTCTTTATATGAAGATTCTTACAATTGGCGATATTTTCGGCAGAATTGGGCGTGACAGCGTTTTTTCTGTTCTTGACAGAATGAGCAGTAGTTTTGATTTTATCGTAGCAAACGCCGAAAATGCAGCTCACGGACGTGGACTTACAAAGCCTGTTTATGAAGAGCTTAAAAGTGCCGGTATTGACGCTTTCACTATGGGTAATCACGTATGGGGATGCCCTGATATTGAAAGCGTTATGCGTTATAATGATGACGTAATACGCCCTGCCAACTTTGAGGGTGATATACCGGGGAAGGGAAGCACAGTAATTACGGCAAAAAACGGAATACGTGTCGGTGTCATAAACCTTATTGGCAGAACGTATATGCAAGGACCTATTTCGTCACCGTTTCTTACAGCAGATGCTGAGATAGAAAAGCTTAAGGGCAAGGCAGACGTGGTTCTGGTGGATTTTCACGCCGAAGCGACAAGCGAAAAAATGGCGCTTGGATACTACCTTGATGGCAAGGTTTCGGCGATGTTCGGCACTCATACCCATATTCAGACTGCAGATAGTAAGGTGCTTCCAAAAGGTACGGGATACATTACTGACCTTGGAATGACAGGCCCCGAGCATTCCGTATTGGGACTTGACAAAAACACGATTATTAAAAGATTTATAAACGGAATGCCGCAAAAATTTACTGTGGCAACCGGAAAGGGTCAATTCTGCGGCGCCATATTTGATATAGATGAGAATACAGGTAAAACTGTAAGCGTTGAGCGGATTTATAAAGAACTGTAAATAGAAATCCACCGGCTTAGCCGGTGGATTTTTATTTACAGTAAGTATATTCCGTGTGCTTTTGCTTCTTCCAAAACGTCTTCCGGCCAAACTGATGACTGTACCTCACCAACGTGAGCTTTTCTTAAGAAGTACATACAAATTCTTGACTGACCGATTCCGCCGCCGATGGTGTAAGGAAGCTCGCCATCAAGAAGCGCCTTCTGGAACGGAAGCTTTGCGTTTTCTTCTTTTCCGCGGATTTTGAGCTGTGAAAGAAGTGTTTCTTCATCAACACGAATACCCATTGAAGATAGCTCCAGTGAGATATCCAAAACAGGATAGTATACGATAATGTCGCCGTTCAAACTCCAGTCGTCATAGTCAGGTGCACGTCCATCGTGTGGCTTGCCTGATTTTAACGCTCCTCCGATTTGCATTAAGAATACTGCGCCTTTGTCCTTTGCAATAGCGTATTCACGCTCTTTGGCGGATAATTCAGGATACATATCCTCAAGTTCCTGTGATGTTATGAAGAAGATTTCTTCAGGCAGGAAGATTTCTGCAAATTCGTATTCTGAGGCGATATATCTCTCGGTGTGCTTTAGAGTGTTGTAAATGCACTTTACCGTTTCTTTCAGTGTTTCCATTGTGCGCTCGGATTTTGAAATAACCTTTTCCCAATCCCATTGGTCAACATAAATTGAGTGAATGTTATCAACGTCCTCGTCACGTCTTATGGCGTTCATATCGGTATACAGACCTTCGCCTGCACCAAAACCGTAATGTTTAAGAGCGAAACGCTTCCACTTTGCAAGAGAATGCACGATTTCATATTCACCGTCAACACTCTTTAAATCAAATGAAACAGGGCGCTCAACGCCGTTTAGTGTATCGTTAAGACCGCTGTTGCGATTTACAAACAGCGGTGCTGAAACTCGTGTTAAGTTAAGCTGGATAGAAAGGTCACGTTCAAAAAAGTCCTTTACTTTCTTGATAGCCTGTTCTGTCTGTCGTAATGATAAAAGAGATTTATATCCCTTTGGTATAGTCAGATTTTCCACGGTAATTCCTCTTTTCTTGGTATAAAATCCATTCCGTCAATTATAACCTAAATTGCAGAATATGTCAATAATTTTAGAAAAACAAGTGTTCAAACAGTATTTTAACGCCAATGCCGATCAGGACAACCCCGCCGGTAATTTCCGCTTTGTTACCTAAAAGATTGCCGAACCAGCTTCCTAAGTACACACCCAAAAGGCAGATAAAGAATGTTATTATGCCGATTAGCGCCGATGCAAAAATTACTGATACAGCCATTGTGGCAAAGGTAATGCCAACCGCAAGTGCGTCAATGCTTGTGGCAATCGCAAGAATGAAAAGCGTGTAGGTATCAAGCGGATTTTTTATCTCACCGCACTCTTCCTTTTCGTGAAAGGCTTCCCAAATCATCTTTGCACCAATAAAGCCTAAAAGACCAAAAGCGAGCCAGTGGTCAAAAGCGGTTATGTACCTTGCGAAGGCACTGCCCAAAAGATAGCCTAAAATCGGCATCAAAAATTGAAATCCGCCAAAGAAAAGCGCAATCTTCGCCGATTGACCAAGATGCGGCTTTTTTAAGATAATTCCGTCAGTTACCGAAACGGAAAAGGCGTCCATTGCAAGACCTATGCCAATTAAAAGTATTGTGTAAATATCCATTAATAACTCCTTATTATTCGGCGGTTTTAGAACGTGTCATAAGGTCTATAACTGCATGCTTCGGGTCTTTCCCTTCAAACAGAATCTTATATGATTCAGAGGTTATAGGCATTGAAACGTCATACTTTTTACTTAAATTATATGCAGCACCTATTGTATTAACACCCTCAACAACCATTTGAACCTCATCAAGAGTTTCCTTTAAGGAATAGCCTTTGCCCAATAGAATTCCGGCTCTGTGGTTTCTTGAATGCATACTTGTGCAGGTTACGATTAAATCACCTACACCGGAAAGTCCGGCAAAGGTTTCGGGTTTTGCACCCATTTTAACACCAAGGCGTGTTATTTCTGCAAGACCGCGTGTGATTAAAGCGGCACGTGAGTTATCGCCATAGCCAACGCCGTCACAAATTCCTGCGCAAAGTGCAATTACGTTTTTAAGCGCACCGCCAAGCTCTGTGCCGATGATATCAGAGCCTGTGTAAACACGGAAGAAATCGGTCATAAAAATGTTCTGTATATACTTTGCAGTTTCAGGGTTTTCTGCTGCAACCACGTTTGTAGTCGGCATAAATTCACTCACTTCTTCTGCGTGTGACGGACCGCTCATTACGGCGATGGTCGCCTGCGGGATTTCTTCTTTATAAACCTCTGAAAGACGAAGAAGAGTTCCGTCTTCAAGACCTTTTGAAAGGTTAACCAAAACCTGACCCTCTTTTACGAAAGGTGCAAGCTGTTTTGCTGTGGTACGTGTTGCGGGGCTTGGCGCAACAGTTACGATTAAGTCGGCGTCTTTTACGCATAAACCCATATCGTGAGAGCAGGTTATATTATCAGGGAACTTTTTGCCCGGAAGCACGAGCTTGTTTTCACGGTCTTGTGCCAAACGGTCGGTTTCTTCCTGTTGCCAGCTCCAGAGATAAACGTCATACCCTTTTTTTGCAAGGAGGATAGCTGCGGCGCATCCCCAGCTGCCTGAACCAATGACTGCTATTTTCATTTATTCTTCCTCCTCAATTTCTTCATCTTGTTCTGAAACTTCAGCATCTTCTTTTTTTGAGAAGAGCTTGTTTTCTGTTCCAAGACTCAATTTCTTTATATTTGAGTGATGCTTCACTATCAAAAGCAGTGCAAGGACAAATGCCATTACAATATACCCAAGCTTGTCGTTCAGGTTAGACATCTCTTTTGCCATAAGATATACGAAAAGAACAAAAGGATAAAGTGCTGCAGCACATATTGAGCCTAATGAAACATACCTTGATGATGCCATTATGATAAGGGCAATTACTGCTATAATCAAGCCGACCTGCCAGTCAAGTGTTAACGCAACGCCAAGACTTGTTGCAACGCCCTTTCCGCCACGGAAGCCGAAGAAAACAGGGAAGTCGTGACCCAAAACCACGAATATTCCTGCGATATACTTAAGGTTGCCAAGTATATAGCGGCTTGCAAAAGGCGTAAGAATAGCGGTTTTTGCAAAATCGTTAATGATTATGTCTGCCCAGGCTGCGATAACAATGGCTATCATACCCTTTAGAACGTCACATATAAGGGTTGCAACAGCGATGCCTTTTCCATGGGTTCTGAGCATATTGGTAGCTCCGGCATTTCCTGAACCGGAATTACGTATGTCGGTACCATATATACTTTTTGAAAGGATAATAGATGTGTTGATGCTGCCTATTAAATAAGATATTACGGCAACAATGACTGCAATAGCTAATACCATAAATTCACCTCGAAAGTTACTGGTCTTTCTGTCCTTTTTCTCTTAATATAAAATGTATCGGTGTTCCTTCAAAACCAAATGCGGAACGTAGCTGGTTTTCGATGAAACGAAGATATGAATAGTGGAACAAATCCTTTGAGTTACAGAAAAGTACAAAGGTCGGCGGGGAGACTGAGGCTTGTGTTCCGTAGTAAATCTTAAGTCTCTTACCCTTGTCTGACGGTGGCTGTTGCTTTTGCATAGCATCGTTTAATACGTCATTTAGCATACCTGTTGTAATTCTGCGCTTGTGCTGTTGATTAACAATCTTGACTTCTTCTAAAAGCTTATCAACTCTCTGACCTGTTTTGGCAGATATAAACATAATTGATGCATAGGACATAAACGCAAAGCCCTCTTTTACCTGCTCGGTAAAGTGCTTCATTGTTTTATCGTCTTTTGCGATAGAGTCCCACTTGTTAACAGCTATTATGCAGGCTTTGCCTTGCTCGTGAGCGTATCCTGCAATCTTTGTATCCTGCTCGGTAACACCCTCGTTGGCATCTAACATAATAATGCAAACGTCACTTCTGTCAACTGCCGCCAAAGCTCGTACAACGCTGTAATGTTCAACGTTTTCGTCAATTTTTTTACGCTTTCGCATACCCGCTGTGTCGATAAGCAGGAACTTATCGCCGTTTTTCTCAAAGTGTGAGTCAATAGCGTCACGTGTAGTTCCGGCAATATCGGAAACGATAACACGGTTTTCGCCAAGGATACGGTTAATAAGGCTTGATTTTCCTGCATTTGGCTTACCGATAACCGCAACCTTGATTTCGTCTTCGTCCTCCTGGGTTTCGGCACCGTCAGGGAACTGATTGCAAATCTCTTCCAAAAGGTCGCCAACCCCAAGACCGTGAGTAGATGAAATGGCGATAGGGTCGCCAAGACCCAGGTTATAGAATTCGTAAAATTCCATTGGCGGCTCGCCGATATTATCAACCTTGTTTACTGCAAGGACGATTTTTTTCTTTGCCTTCTGAAGCATTGATGCAACGTCTAAGTCATTGGCGGTAACGCCATCTGCCACATTGGTCATCAAAACCACAACATCTGCCATATCTATGGCAAGCTCTGCCTGACGGCGCATCTGCTTTAAGATTTCGTCCTTTGATGACGGCTCAATACCGCCTGTGTCAATCAGGGTGAATGCCTTGTCAAGCCAGGTGCAGTCAGCATAAATTCTGTCACGGGTAACGCCCGGTGTATCCTCTACGATACTTATGCGCTGCCCTGAAATTTTATTAAATAGTGTGGACTTTCCAACATTCGGGCGTCCTACGATAGCAACAACAGGTTTCATTATTTTCTCCTTTTAAAATTCAAGTTCTGTTCCCAAAACTTTTTCGCAAAATGTGTATCCGTCATTTATAACGGGAGTAATCTGTATTTTAAGCTTTTCTGAAAGCTCAGGCAGTGTTATATCGTCAAGGAAAATATCCTCACCGTCACGAAGCATTGAGCAAGGTATTAAAAGCTCGTCAAATCCCGAAAGGTCGGGAAGTGCTTTTATGAGGTCCGAGCCGGTCAGAAGTCCGGAAACGTTAACTCCGCCGCCGAAAAATTCGTTCTTGACAGGGAAAACTGTTATAGAAAGTCCCTGACATTCAGTAGTCAGCCTGTCTGCTAAGGACTGAATAAAACCATAAGCGATTTCGCCTGTGGCGATTGCAATATTCCTTTTGAATTTCTTGTCCGGAATAAGCTCCAAAGCACTTTCAAATTCCTCTTCCATTGAAGATATAAGCCCCACGCCGTTTTCAATCTGCGGGAAACCGTCATATTCCTGTGCTTTTGGGAGCGGAAGCTTTGCGTTTATATAAAATTCATCGGCAAGGTATATAAGGTTTATGCCAAACTCTTTTTTGAACTCTTTCTGGAAATCCTCTACCTGTCTTATGGTGTCAAGAGACGTCCTGGCATCAAACGGCGTAAGCTCACATAACCCCTCCCGGTATCTTGTAAGACCGACAGGAACTACCGAACAGCTTGCAACATACGGATAAAGATGAGCCATATCGCAGATAGTACGTGAAAGCTCGTCCTTGTCATTATACCCTGGACATAGGACAATCTGGCAGTTCATATATATATTATTCGCCGCAAATTTTTTCATTATGTCATAAATTTTGGCAGCATTTGGATTTTTAAGCATTGTAACACGAAGCTCAGGGTTTGTGGTATGAACCGAAATGTTGACAGGCGAAATCCGCATCTCAATCATTTTGTCAATCTCTTCATCGGTAAGGTTGGTTAAGGTAACATAGTTACCCTGCAAAAAGGAAAGACGTGTGTCATCATCCTTAAAATAAACCGTTTCGCGCATACCTTTGGGAAGCTGGTCAATAAAGCAGAAAATGCACTTATTTTTGCAGGACTGGGGTTTATCAATAAGCCCCTGGCGAAACTCAATCCCCAAATCCTCATAATCACTTTCTATTGTAATAATCTCAATAGTACCATCAGCTTTTTCTACTTCAAGCTCAACTTCTGTATCCGATGCCAAAAACCTGTATTCCAATATATCAGAAAAAGAGTGGGAGTTTATTGTTAAAAGCTTATCGCCCGGCACTATTCCGGCTTCTTCTGCCAAAGAACCGGGTTCAACATATGAAATTGTTCTGTCTTCGCAGTGCATAAAACCCATCCTCCTTTTAATATTGTCAGGTAAAATTTACATACATTGTTATTATACCAAAAAACAAGCGGTTTGTCAAAGAGAACATCTTGAAAAAAGGATATTTTAGTGATATACTGAAATAATAGAGAATATATGGGAGAAAAAGTATGTTTGAAAAAGGGATTTACAGGCATTTTAAGGGCAATAAATACCAACTTTTAGACGTTGCAAAGCATAGCGAAACTCTGGAAGAAATGGTGGTATATCGCGCACTTTACGGAGACGGCGGTGTATGGGTAAGACCGGCATATATGTGGGACGAGGAAGTGGAATTTGAAGGTAAGACTGTAAAACGGTTTACATATTTAGGCAGGGAGGAATAAAATGAAAGCGTGGTCACATTTTAAAACAATAACCCGCCATCGTCACGAGGTTATTAAAAACTGCAAAAAAGCAGGCATTTTGTGGCAGGGTCTTTTTCATGACCTGTCAAAATATTCGCCTAAAGAATTTATTGTGGGGGCAAGATATTATCAGGGAACAAAAAGTCCTAATGATATGGAAAGAAGGGTGAACGGATACTCTTCTGCATGGATGCATCATAAGGGCAGAAACAAGCACCATTTTGAATACTGGACCGATTACAGCCCCGAAACAAGAAAGTACGGACCTGTTAAAATGCCGCTTCCGTACGTAAAGGAAATGTTTTGCGACAGAGTTGCGGCGAGCAAGATTTATCAGGGCGAAAACTATAAAGACTCTCACCCGTATGAGTATTTTGATATGGGAAGAAGTAACCGACTTATTCACAAGGAAACCTCGGACATTTTGGAGAAGCTTCTTTTGATGCTTCGTGATGAAGGCGAAGATGCGACATTTTCATACATAAGAAAGCTTAAAGAATACTAATAGGAGAAGAAATGGAAAAGGGAGAAGTACAATTTAAAAAGATGACGGAGGGAAGCGTTGGGAAGCTTATTGCATCTCTTTCTGTACCAACAGTTATAGCAATGCTTGTAACTTCCGTTTACAATATGGCAGATGCATACTTTGTGTCAAAGCTGGGGACAAGCGCATCGGGTGCTGTGGGCGTTGTTTTTTCGCTTATGGCAATAATACAGGCATTTGGGTTCGCACTTGGAATGGGCTCGGGCAGTATGATTTCAAGGCTTATGGGAGAACAAAAAACGGAGGACGCATCAAAAATTGCATCAAGCGCACTGTTTTTCGGACTTTTGTTAGGCGTGGTTCTTGCGGTTGGATGCTCGTTTTGGATTTCTGATTTAATGATGTTTTTCGGGTCAACCAAAACAATTCTTCCCCACGCCATAGACTACGGCAGATATATAATTTTCGGCGCGCCTGTTATGATTGGTTCATTTATAACGAACAATATTTTAAGGTCGCAGGGGAAAGCCAAGTATGCTATGATAGGCATAGGAACAGGCGGTATTTTAAACATCGTGCTTGACCCTTTGTTTATTTTTAATATGAATATGGGTATTACGGGTGCTGCAGTAGCAACGCTTTTAAGCCAGATAATAAGTTTTTTGATATTAGGTGTGTTTTTTGTTTTGAAAAAAACCGAAGTAAAGATTTCGCCGAAACGGATTTCTTTTAAAATTACGGACTATCTGATGATTTTTAAGACGGGACTCCCGTCACTGTCAAGGCAGGGTCTTGCAAGCGTGTCCACAACCG
Source organism: Clostridia bacterium (assembly GCA_045658645.1). Classification (GTDB taxonomy): domain Bacteria; phylum Bacillota; class Clostridia; order UBA1381; family UBA1381; genus UBA1738. The sequence continues at coordinate 41,050 of JAZOVJ010000054.1, forward strand.
TACTGAACCGTCAGGCACGTATTTTCGGCGATGCGGCGGTTGCAGCAATGAGTATATCAGGCAAAATCTTTATGATTATTTTCGCAGTTTTAATCGGTATAGGACAAGGCTTTCAGCCTGTCTGCGGTTTCAACTACGGCGCAAAGAAGTATAAAAGGGTACGAAAAGCGGTATTGTTCTTATTATGTTACGGAAGTGTGATTATGACGCTTCTTGCAATTCCTGTGTTCTGTTTTCCCGAATGGTTTATGTCACACTTTACAATAGACGACCTGAAGGTTATAGAAATCGGCAGAGTGGCGCTTCGGGCACAGTGTCTTGTACTTCCTATAGTATCAATCAGTACGGTTGCCAATATGACCTATCAGACTGTGGGCAAATCATGGACGGCGACAGTGCTTTCTGCAACAAGGCAGGGAATATTCTTTATCCCTGCGGTCTTGATTCTTACAAAAACTATGGGCATTACAGGTCTTCAGTGGTCACAGGCTGTTGCTGATACTTTATCCTCGGCATTCTGCCTGCCATTTTTAATAAAGTTTTTAAAAGAAATAAAAGAAAATAAAAGCTGAACGAATTTCGTTCAGCTTTTTTTGTTATATCTTTTCGAGCTTTGCAAATGCTGCCATAAGCCTTTTGGTTTCACCCGAATCAAAAGCGATTTCAAGCATAGCGTCCTTTTCGAATTTCTGTGCTGCAGTAACAGTTCCGTCACCAAACTTCTTGTGGCGAACGCGGTCGCCGACATTAAAGTCAATTATGCCGGTTGCCTGAGATGTGGCTTTGGTGATAGTGCTGAATACGTTAGTTGTTGCTTTTTTTGTTAAAATCGGTATTTTCGTAACAGACGAAGTGAAGCTGTCCGCTGCCGTCATTCCGTCTTCTGCGAGGTATTCCTTTGGAATTTCAGCTAAAAAGCGTGAATTAACCTGATGCGTTGTCTGACCGTATAGTGTACGGTCCTTTGCCGCTGTTATATAAAGCTGTTTTTTTGCACGGGTTATTGCAACGTAGCAAAGCCGGCGTTCTTCTTCTAAATCGTCCATTTTTTCCATAGACCGTGCAGACGGGAAAAGCCCTTCTTCCATACCTGTTAAGAAAACAGTTGGGAATTCAAGACCTTTTGCCGAGTGTATGGTCATTAAAACCACCAAATCGTCAGTTTCGTCATAGCCGTCAAGGTCGGAAATCAAAGCCGCATTTTCCAAAAATCCTGCAAGGGTAGGATTATCCTCCGCCTTTTCATATTCTGAAACCGCTGATAAAAACTCACCAAGGTTGTCAAGTCTTGTCTTTGCCTCAACGCTGTTTTCTGCAATTAGCATAGCAGAATAGCCAGTGTCAGCAATAACCCTTTCCACAAACTCAACAAGAGGCATTGTATCAGATGCTTTTTTTAAGGAAAGAATAAGATTAGAAAACTCCACAAGCTTAATAGCGGAGCGGGACAGAGACGGATACTGATTTGCATTTTTTACAACCTCAAAAGAGGAAATGCCGAAATCAAGAGCAATTTCGTAAATTTTATCAAGTGTGGTTTTTCCTATACTTCGCTTGGGTTCGTTGATTATTCTGCCTAAGCTGACGTCATCATTCTGGTTTAAGATAAGTCTTAAATAAGCAATAATATCCTTGATTTCCTTGCGGTCATAGAAGCGAAGCCCGCCTACAACCTTATACGGAATTGCGTTTCTCAAAAGCAAATCTTCTATTACACGTGATTGTGCGTTGGTGCGGTATAAAATGGCGATATCGGAAAGAGGTTCGCCATTTGATTTTTGTTTTTCGATTTCGTTTGCGATATAAAGTGCCTCGTCACGCTCGTTGTAGCCGATGTGAAGCTTAATCTTTTCGCCAACCTCATTTTCTGTCCAAAGTGACTTGTCTTTTCGGGCGTGGTTGTTGTGAATAACCGCATTTGCGGCGTCTAAAATGGTTGAGGTTGAGCGATAGTTCTGCTCAAGCTTGATTACGCAGGTATCGGAAAATGTATCCTCAAAATTCAGAATATTCTGAATGTTCGCGCCACGGAACTTGTAAATACTCTGGTCATCATCGCCAACAACGCAGATGTTTTCGTGCTTTGCCGCCAGCATACTTATAAGCATATACTGGGCATTGTTGGTATCCTGATACTCGTCAACCATTATGTAACGAAATCTGTCCTGATACTTTTCCAAAACGTCAGGGTTGTCCGCCAAAATTTTTACCGCAAAAACCAAAATATCGTCAAAATCAACGGCGTTGTTGGATTTCAGCTTTTTCTGGTAAAGCTCGTATATGTCACAAATACGGCTCATGCGAAAATCATTTCCGTTTATAAGGCGGAATGTGTCAGGGTCCTGCAGGTCATCTTTTGCGTTTGAAATAACTGATGCAACCAGTTTATAAGGATAATTTTTCTCATCAATATCAAGGTCCTTGTAGCAGTCCTTTAAAACTGTTTTTGTGTCAGAGGTATCGTAAATCACAAAATCGTTGGAAAAGCCCAAAAGGGAAATGTGGCTTCTCAAAATTCTGACACAAGCCGAGTGGAATGTGCAAAGCCACATATCACGGGAAAGGTCGCCTATAACACGTGACACACGCTCCTTCATTTCGTTGGCAGCCTTGTTGGTAAAGGTGATTGCCATAATGTTATATGGTCGCACATTTTTTGTTTCAATTATATAAGCAATACGGTTTACTAAAACTGTGGTCTTTCCTGAGCCTGCACCGGCAAGGATTAAAACGGGACCTTCAGTCTGCAAAACCGCTTTTTTCTGCATATCGTTTAAGGTTGTCAAGTCAATCATATTTCCTCCGAAAACCGCTTATTTGCGGCAAAATAAACTCACCATTTCAGTATATCACAACCTGAAAGAAAAAGCTATATTTTTTTCAAAGTTCAGCCAAATTTGCATTATCTTTTAGAGTATTTAAAATTGCGTTGCGGTTAAGTTAATAAAGTAATTTCGAAAATGATGCGGAGGTGATAAAGTTGATGAAAAAATTTAAAAAAATATTAAAAAAATCAATAGTAGTATTACCTGTTTTATTGTTTTTAACCGCATATTCAGGCGTTCCTGAAAAGGTTACAATTGTAGAGGGAGAAAGTCTTGACTTTAAGTGGGGCGTAACCGCTACTGTAAACACGTCAAAGGTAGACAGATATTCTGTAGAAGCAAAGCTGTTTAATGTTATTCCTATTAAATCGGTAGACGTGTCGGTTATCCCGAAAAAGTACCTTGTTCCGTCAGGCGAAGCGATTGGCGTCAAGCTATATACCGATGGAGTGTTGGTTGTGGGAATAAGCGATGTTACGGATAGCTATGGAAAAATCTATCAGCCAGCAAGGGATGCGGGAATAACGGTGGGGGACAGAATTTTGTCAGTAAACGGGAAATATGTTAAAAATATTAATGATTTTACCGACAAAATTAATGAAGCAGGAACTCGTGCAACCCTTGAAATAGCAAGACAAGATTACAGGTTTTCAGCAGAACTTTCACCGGCATATTCCAAAGACGGAGGCTATAAGGTAGGACTTTGGGTCAGGGATTCAACGGCAGGGATAGGAACTCTGACTTTTTATAACCCTGAAGACAACACCTTTTATGCTCTTGGTCACGGAATATGCGACAGCGATACAAAGGAGCTTATGGCGGTCAGAGAGGGAAGTATAAACGCATGCAGGATACGAAGCGTGATTAAAGGTGAGCGAGGTATTGCAGGGGAACTTTCAGGTGATTTTTCCGGTGTGGAAATCGGGGAAATAACTAAAAATACCGATGCGGGAATAAGCGGAAAAGCAAGCACTCATTCACAGGCGGAACCTGTAATGATAGCATCAAGATTTGAGGTCAGAAAGGGTAATGCGGAAATTTTGTGCGATGTTGACGGATGTGGACCAAGACGCTATAAAATCGAAATTACAAGAATCCAGAAAGGACAGGACCAGAAGAACCTTGTTTTAAAGGTGACAGATGACAGACTTGTTGAAAAAACCGGCGGAATCGTGCAGGGAATGAGCGGTTCGCCGATACTTCAGAATGGTAAATTTGTAGGTGCTGTGACTCACGTGTTTGTAAATGACCCAACGAGAGGATACGGCATATTCATTGAGAACATGTTAGCAGAATAAAAAAAGACTTGTATGCTTTTTGCATACAAGTCTGTACTTATTTATCATGGTTTTTTGATAAAAGCATTTAAAATGAGTGCCACAACAGTCAGTGATAAAAGCATCACGAATGTTGCATTGTATCCGCCTGTTGCTTCTAAAACCTTGCTCGACACAGTAGCGATTAAAGAACCGCCCATAACGGTAAATGTCATAAGTGCCATATTGGAAGAAAAATACTTCATACCAAAGAACGATGAAGTGAATGCGGCGGTGATAGTCGGGCAGGCACCATAGGACATACCGGTTAAGCAAAGACCGGCAATACATAGCGGTAATGAGCCGACAGATACAGAAAGTAATGTAACTCCTGCTGCAAAAATGGTTAAAATATTAGCACAAATCATAGTTTTGCGGCGACCGATAGTATCAAAAACCGCTCCTGTTATGATACGGCCAATGCCGTTACAAACGGACAGTACGCCAACCAAAGATACTGCCAAAGCCTCAGGCGCGTTAACTGATAGTGCCAAATCCTTGGCAAAGCTTATTACCGAACTGCCAACGGCAGCAAGGAAAGAAATGCAGATAAATGCCATCCAGAAAGACGGACGGCGAAGCATCTCGGCTGAAGTGTAGTCTTTCTGCTCAAAATTTTCAGTATTTCCTGTTTTTGCCGATTTAGGCTCGGGAAGGACTATATCTGTGTTTGGTTTTTTGAGGATAATGCCTGAAAGGATAATAACCACACAAATTGAAGCGCCTAAAATCACATAGGTCATCTTCCAGCCAAGTGAGCTTTTGAAAAGGCTGTCTGCCAGATTTCCAAGCACTAAAGCAGAAGCGCCAAAACCCATCATAAGACAACCTGAACACAAGCCTTTCTTGTCAGGAAACCAGGCACTTACTGTTGCAATAATCACGTTATATGCAATACCGATGCCAAGACCTGCCAAAACACCGTAGGTTATGTATAGCATCAAAACAGAAGAGCCTGAAAGAGTTGCGGTCAGGATAAAGCCTGAAGCGGAAAGAATGCCTGAGGTTATCAGCGCAGGCAAATGTCCTGCCTTTTTTGATATTTTAGAGCCTAAAAGTCCGCCGATACAGAAGAAACTCATAGCAAGAGTGAAGTTTAAAGCAAGGCTTGATGCACTCCAGCCAAAATCTGCTGCAAGCGGTGATTTTAAAATTGACCATGCGTACAGGATACCTGCAAAAAGCATTGCGATAACGCCAACTGCCATATAACACCAACGCACCGATAAATTATTTTTAGTCATTAGTAACACCACCAATGTGTAAAATTTTGATATGTGGCTATTGTATCATGTTTTTGAAAAAAAGTCCATATTTAATTTAGAGCTTACCCACGAAAATGGGTAAGTTCTTCTTTTTTTACGGCACCAAACAGAGTAAGTGACAGTGAATAGCAAACAAAAGCCATCAGCATCGTTGATAAAAAGCCTGAATAGATATTTCTTGTAAGGTGTATCAGCGGATTCAAGACAAGATATGTCACAAAAAGCATAATAACCGTTGCTGAAAATACTTTCCCAAAATCTTTTAAGGATACAGGCGTTATGTTAAAATCCTTTTTAATTCTTCTCATATTCAGTATAAAGTAGATGACATTTGCCAAAAATGTTGCGATTATAGCGCCTAAAATATTCAACTGCGGAATTGGAATAAGCACGAACGTCAGTACAATTTTAATAAGGTTGCAGGACGTTATGTACTTAAATGGCGTCATAATATTCCCCGATGCGTGAAGTACGGCACAGTAAAACTGGGACAGGGCAGAAAACACCAATATTGGCGCCATAGCCGAAAGCATAAGCTGTGATGCGGTGTTTTTGAACAGTATGTAAAGAATTTCTTTTGAGAAAAGCATCAGAATACCGCTTGCGGGAAGGGATATTAGCAGAATGGTTTTGGCAGCCATAGACACGGTTTTTGTAAGGCGTGTATAATTTTTTGAAACAATTCCTCCTGATACGACAGGTAATATGGCTACTCCAAAGGACGCTAAAACCCCTGACGGAAGATTGAAAACAGTCGCCGCATATCCCGAATATGCACCATAAAGCCACCTTGCACCGTCAAGTGACAGCTTTCCACCCTCCGACAGCGAGCTGAAAATATCGGTGAAAGGAGAATATGTGGCGATAAAATCCCTTGCCTGATTTTCTGAAAAAGTGATGTTAGTAAGCTGGGAGCGGATGACTGATGCGTCCCAAAGCCCTAAAAGCCCTGAAACGAGAGCACAGGCGGTCATAGGAACTGCCACCGAAACCAGTGTTTTCACAATTTTTCTGCGTGAGACAATACGTTTTTCAAATTGCAGATTTTTTCTGTAAGGTATATATAAAAGGAACAATATGAGAGTTGCCACTGCTTCACCGATGGTTACGCCGAAGATGGCAGCACCGGATGTGTATTTTACAGGAAAGGAAGAGAACCAGAATGCCAGAAGATACCCGAATATCAGCTTTACAAGTGCTTCTATTACCTGAGAAATGGCAGTTGGCGTCTGACAGGCATACCCCTGATAACAGCTTTTATAAACGCATCCTATGGCTACAAAAAATATGGAGGGCGCTATTGCTTTTATGGCAAAAACTGCCTTGGGGTCTTTCATAGAAAGTGCAAAAAAGTCTGCACAAAAAAACATAACAAGGCTTGCAAGAAGACCAAGCATTGACATCATAAGGAAAGAAAGCTTTACAGAAAAGCGTATATTTCCGTATCTTTTAAGTGCCAGCTCGCCTGATACATAACGTGAAATTGCAAATGGAAGCCCCGAGGTGATGAGCGACAAAAGCATTATGTAAACGGAAAAGGCGGTCTGGTAAATCGCCATACCCTGTTCGCCTAAAATATAGGTTAAAGGGATTTTTAAAACGGCGCCAAGGATTTTTGATATGGCATTTGCGGATATTAAAATAAGAGTGCCTCTAAAAAATGATTCCGATTTCATAACCCCTCGATTCTGCCCGTTTTAATAAGGGCAACCGGTTTTTACATTAAAAAACTGAAATTCAACTGATTTTATATATCTTTTTTGTTAAAATCAACAATAATTGTCAAGGAATTTCAAGAAAAATGCTAAATTTTCACAGAAAGCTATTGACAAGCATAGATATTTATAATAAAATGTTATTCAGTAGGGGAATGGTTAATTCCCGAAATAAAAAAAACAATTTTTTTAGGAGGATACATTTATGAACAAGACAGAATTAGTTGCAGCTGTTGCAGAAAAAGCAGCATTATCAAAGAAAGATGCTGAAAAGGCAGTTAGCGCAGTAGTTGATACAATTACAGCAGCTCTTGCAGACGGCGACAAAGTTCAGTTAGTTGGTTTCGGTACATTCGAAGTTAGAGAAAGAGCAGCAAGAACAGGTAAGAACCCAAGAACAGGCGCTGCTATCAAAATTGCAGCTTCTAAGGTTCCTGCATTCAAGGCTGGACAGGCTTTCAAGAACACAGTTAACAAATAATTGCGTAAGATTCGAAGCTCCTCAAGTTCTTGAGGAGCTTCTTTTCGTTATAGTCGGAGGGATATATGAGACTTGATAAATATTTAAAGGTATCCAGGCTTATAAAAAGAAGAACAGTTGCAAATGAAGCTTGTGACAACCAGAGAATTCAGGTAAACGGGCGGATTGTCAAGGCGTCTTATGATGTAAAAGTCGGCGATATAATAGAGATAAAAATGGGCGAAAAAGTGGTTAAGGCAGAGGTTTTGCAGGTTTTGGAACACGCCTTGAAAAACGATGCAGCCTTAATGTATAAAATACTGTAATATAAAAAATGCATTCTCAATAAAATATACGGAGGGTGCATATTTAATAGCGTGAATACTGCTCCCTTTAAGTTTTAAAAAGGGAGCTTTTTTATGATTGAACAAAATACAGAAAAACCAAAAATGAACCAGAAACTGATTTTAGAGGACAGAAGCAGGTTCTCTGTGGGACTTGTTGAGAATGTGGAGAACTTTTCAGAGGAGGAAATCCTTTTAAAGACGGCTTTGGGCGGACTTCTGGTTACGGGAAAAAATCTTAAAATGGAGGATTTGTCAATAGAAAACGGCAACATTCTCTTAACGGGAAGAGTGGATAAGATTGAGTTTTCACAGATAAAGGAAAAACACAGCTTTTTTAAGGATTTGTTCAGGTAATGGTAGTTTCTTTGGAGTACGAATTATTAACCTTTTTCTCATCAATAGTCCTTGCCGTTTTGGTGGGCGTTTTGTACGATTTTTTTAGGGTGTTGAGAAAGTTCACAAAAATAACTGTTTTATGGGACGTTTTGATGTGGATTTCTGTTATTATCCTGACATGTGCGGTGTGGTTTTTGGTGTTGAACGGTGAAGTGAGATGGTATACGATTTTAGGCTCGTTTTTTTCAGGGGTTATATACCTTCTGACTCTGTCAAAATACGTGTATCTGGTGCTTTATTTTCTGGCGGATAAAATTTACTTTCTTTTTCACATAATTTTCAAAATTCTATTGACACCGCTTGCTTTTTTATGTAAAATAATAAGTGTATATGTTATAAGGGCAAGACTTAAGTTTTCTAAGAAAGTTGAAGAGAAAGATGATGAAAAAAAGGCCTAAACTAAAAGTGAATATTGCCACTCTTTCAATACTTCTGGCAGCCTTGGTTTCTGTTGGAATGATAATTAAAGGCGTTATGTATCAGCCTGCGATTTCTGCCCACGAAAAAAGAAAAGCAGAAATTCAGGAAAGCATAGAATACGAAAAGCAGAGAATCAAGGAAATTGACGAAGTCACCCAGAAGGTCGGAACTGACGAGTACACAGAAAAAGTTGCAAGAGAAAAGCTTGGTATGATTAAATCGGACGAAATCGTATTCGTAGACATATCAGGACAGAAATAAATGAAGGGAAATACACAAATATGTCATTGGAAAAAGGTAGCATAGTCGATGGAAAGGTTACAGGCGTAATGCCTTTCGGGGCGTTTGTTTCGTTACCTGATAACAAAACAGGACTTGTGCACATTTCCGAAATCACAAAGGAATATGTAAAAGATATTAATGATCACATAAAACAGGGTGACGAGGTTAAGGTAAAGGTTATTGACATTGATAAAAACGGAAAAATTAACCTTTCCATAAGGCAGGCACAGGTGTCTGAAAAGAAAAATAAGAGACAGGAAAAGCCTTCAGGACCTATTCGACCTGCGGATATTGACTGGTTTGCCAAAAGCGATGAGGACTTATCTTTTGAGGACAAGCTGTCCCGCTTTAAAAAAGACGCAGATGAAAAGATGCTTGCGCTTAAGCGTTCAAACGAATCAAAGCGTTCAGGCGGTTATCACAGAGGCGGCGGTACATATTGATGTTAAAGGGGGATGTTATATCCCCCTTTTATGTGTTTTTTTAAGGAAAGGATTTTAAAATGAGAGACAGACTAAACCTGACACTTTTAACGGACTTTTATGAGTTCACAATGTCTCACGGCTTCTTTGCCGAAGGTGTGGGAGACAGGATTGCATATTTTGATATGTTTTTCAGAACTGTTCCGTCAGACGGCGGATTTGCTATTATGGCAGGGGTTGAACAGCTTATTGAATACCTTAAAAATCTTAACTTCACGAAAGAGGATATTGAATATTTAAGAAGTAAAAATCTTTTCTCGGAAGAATACCTTAAATATCTTGAGAATTTTGAGTTCAAGTGCGATGTCTGGTGCATTCCTGAAGGCACACCGATATTCCCGAAAGAGCCTATCGTGGTGGTAAGAGGACCTATTGCGCAGGCACAGTTCATTGAAACGATGGTACTATTAACAATAAATCACCAGAGCCTTATCGCGACAAAGGCGGACAGAATTGTGAGGGCTGCTGACGGAAGACCGGTAATGGAGTTTGGCTCAAGACGTGCGCAAGGCGCAGATGCTGCAATTTTAGGTGCAAGAGCCGCTTATATCGGTGGATGTGTTGGAACTGCCTGTGCTATGGCGGATAGAGAATACGGCGTTCCGGCACTTGGAACAATGGCACACAGCTGGGTGCAGATGTTTGACACAGAGTATGACGCATTTTATGCATATGCTAAAAGATATCCTGATAACTGCACGCTTTTGGTAGACACCTATAATGTTTTAAAGTCGGGGATTCCGAATGCAATCCGTGTATTTGACGAGGTTCTAAAACCACTTGGAAAAAGACCGAAGGGTGTTCGTATTGACTCGGGTGATATTACTTATCTTTCTAAAAAGTGCAGAAAGATGCTTGATGATGCGGGATATCCTGATTGCGGAATTTGTGCATCAAACTCACTTGACGAATATATCATTAGAGATACTCTTATGCAGGGCGCAAAAATAGACTCATTCGGCGTTGGCGAAAGGCTTATAACTTCAAAGGAATCACCTGTTTTCGGCGGTGTTTATAAGCTCGTTGCCGTTGAAGATGAAAACGGAGATGTGACACCTAAAATAAAGGTTTCAGAAAATGTTGCAAAGATAACAACTCCGGGCTTCAAACAGGTTTACCGACTTTATTCAAAGGAATCGGGAGCGGCTATTGCAGATGTTATGACACTGTTTGATGAAGTTATAGATGCGGACGAGCCGTATGAACTTTTCGACCCCGAACATACATGGAAGAGAAAAAAGGTTACAGACTACTACGTAAGACCGCTTTTGAAACAGATTTTCAAAGAGGGAAAATGTGTTTATGAAAACCCTGATATCCACGTTCTTCGTGAGTACTGTAAGCTTGAAACAGAAAAGCTTTGGGACGAGGTTAAGAGATTTGAAAATCCGCACAAATACTACGTAGACCTATCACCAAGCTTGTGGAAGATGAAATACGATTTATTGGAGAAATTTCAGTAATGGACACACTTATAATAAAGGACATAAACAGTCAAAACCTTGAGTTAGCAGGCAAAATAATCCGCAAGGGCGGTACAGTGTGTTTCCCGACAGAAACCGTGTACGGACTTGGCGCTTCTGCGTATGATGAGGATGCAATTGCCAAAATATACGAGGCAAAAGGAAGACCGTCCGACAATCCGCTTATTGTTCATATCCCTGATGTTTCAGAGGTGAAAAAGGTGGCGAGAGAAGTGCCTGATGCAGCAAAAAAACTGTTCGAGGCATTTGCGCCGGGACCTTTTACCCTGATACTTAAAAAAAATCCTGAAATTGCGGACAGGGTTACGGCAGGTCTTGATACTGTAGGAGTAAGAATACCGTCACATCCTGTGGCACGTGATTTTCTTAAGGCAGCAGGCGTGCCTGTTGCGGCACCAAGCAGTAATATTTCGGGGAAGCCAAGCCCGACAAAAGCAGAACACGTAATTGCAGATATGAACGGCAGAGTTGATGCTATAATCTGTGGCGGAGCCTCCGAGGTTGGAGTTGAGTCCACAATAATTGATATGACAGACAAAGTGCCTGTTATATTAAGACCGGGCGGTATAACCCCTGAGGATATTAAACGCGTTTTGGGAGAGGTTAAAATTGACAGGCACGTTTTAGAGTCTGTGAATGTTAAAGAACAGCCCAAATGCCCGGGTATGAAGTACAAACACTATGCACCTGATGCGGATGTAACAGTTGTTTCGGGGGATATTGCTGATACTGAAAAGAAAATTTTGGAGCTTGTTTTAGAAGAAAAACAAAAAGGCAACCGTGTCGGCGTTCTTGCAAGATGCGATGCGGGATATGGTGCGGACGCATTCATATCATCAGGAAACGATAATTCAGAACTTGCGAAAGTGCTGTTTGATGCACTTCGTCAGTTTGACAAGGAAAATATTGATATCTGCTTTGTTCAGTTTACAGGCGATGGCGGAATAAGCCTTGCCGTTAAAAACAGACTGTTTAAGGCGGCAGGGAACAAGGTAATATATACGGAGGAATAAATGAACGTATTATTCGTATGCACAGGCAATACCTGCAGAAGCCCTATGGCAGCAGCTCTTTTTGATAAGATTGCGCAGGATAAGGATTTGCCGGTGAAAATTGAATCGGCAGGGCTTTATGCCAAGGACGGAGAGGGTGCATCGGCTGAGGCTATAGTTGCTATGAAAGCCTATGATATCGACCTTTTAGGGCATAGAGCAAAGACCATAAATGCAGAGCTTCTTGAAAGAAGCGACCTTGTTTTAACAATGACAAATGCACATAAAATGGTTTTAGAACAGTATCTTCACGACAAGGTTTATACCCTTATGGAATTTGCAGGACTTTTAGGCGACATTCCTGACCCGTACGGAAAAGATGCAGATGAATACAAAAAGTGTGCCGAAAGCATATATCAGGCACTTTTGAAGGTGGCGGAAAAATTTGAATATAGCTAAAGCGACAATCAAAGATGCGAAAGAGCTGGCAGTCTTGGACCAGCTTTGCTTTGCGGTTCCCTGGTCAGAAAAATCATTTTGCGAAGAACTTAAAAACCCTTTGGCGACATACTTTGTGGCAAAGGAAAACGGGGAAATCATAAGCTATGGCGGGATATGGAACGTGTCGGGAGAAGGACAGATTACCAACATTGCAGTCCATCCTGATATGCGAAAAAAAGGCATAGCATCAAAGATTTTAGAAGAGTTGATTAAAACTGCAGAATCTTGCGAAAAGATTTTTCTTGAGGTAAGAGTGAGTAATATTGCCGCAATAAGCCTTTATGAAAAGTACGGCTTTAAAAGGTGCGGCGTCAGAAAGAATTTTTACCATTCACCGCAAGAAGACGGAATTATAATGATACGAGAGGAAATGTAATGGACACATATATTCTTGGTATTGAAAGCTCCTGTGACGAAACAGCAGCGAGCGTTGTTAAAAACGGCAGAGAAGTTTTGTCAAACGTTATAAATACACAGATTGATATACATAAAAAATATGGCGGAGTTGTGCCTGAAATTGCGTCAAGAAAGCATATTGAGAACATTGATGCGGTAATAGACGAGGCACTTTCAAAGTCGGGAAAAACTCTTGACGATATAGATGCAATAGCCGTAACAAACGGACCGGGACTTGTTGGTGCGCTTTTAGTCGGGGTTTCCGAGGCAAAGGCTTTGGCTTATGCGAAAGGACTTCCGCTTGTGCCTGTTCATCATATAAGAGGACACATAACAGCAAACTTTTTGGCACATAAGGAGTTAGAACCGCCTTTTGTATGCCTTGTAGCATCGGGCGGACACTCACATATAGTAAATGTGAAAAGCTATACCGATTTTGAGGTTTTGGGTCGCACCCGTGACGATGCGGCAGGTGAGGCCTTTGATAAAATTGCAAGGGTATTAGGGCTGGGATATCCGGGCGGACCGCTTGTTGACAAGCTTGCCAAAGAGGGTAACCCGAAAGCCATAGACTTCCCGAGAGTCAAAATGGATAAGGATTCTCTGGACTTTAGTTTTTCAGGCGTAAAAACTGCGGTTATTAACTATATCCATAAGCTTGAGCAGAACGGACAGGAGATAAACCGAGCCGATGTTGCGGCAAGCTTTCAGGATGCAGTGACAGATGCCCTTTGTGAGCATACGATTGAGGGCGCAAAAAGAGTTGGTGCAAAGACCGTTGCTATTGCAGGCGGCGTTGCGGCAAACTCTGAACTGCGTTACAAGATGACGAAAGAATGTGAAAAGTTCGGCATAAACGTGGTGTATCCACCGCCGGTACTTTGCACAGATAATGCTGCCATGATTGCAGCGGCAGGGTATTATTCATATATGGAAGGCGTAAGGGCTGACCTTGACCTTAATGCAATACCAAACCTGCCACTATAAAATTTTAGCGGAGAGAAAAATATGCAGGATAAAATCAGAAATTTTTGTATAATAGCACATATTGACCACGGTAAGTCTACGCTTGCTGACCGTCTTTTAGAGCTTACGGGAGAAGTGAGCGAAAGAGATATGGAGGAGCAACTTTTAGACGATATGGACCTTGAGCGTGAGCGTGGAATTACCATAAAGGCGCACGCAGTTAAGCTTAACTATAAGGCAAATGACGGCGAGGAATATACTCTTAACCTTATCGATACACCGGGACACGTGGACTTTAACTATGAAGTATCACGAAGCCTTGCGGCGTGCGAGGGTGCAATTTTGATTGTGGACGCATCTCAGGGTATTGAAGCACAGACTCTTGCCAATACGTATATTGCGGTGGAGCATGACCTTGAAATTGTGCCGGTGATAAACAAGATTGACTTACCGAGCGCAAATCCTGAAAATGCAATAAAGGAAATTGAAGATATAATCGGAATACCGGCAGAAGATGCACCGAGGGTTTCTGCAAAAACAGGACTTAATGTTGAACAGGTTTTAGAGGCCATTGTTGAGAAAATTCCGGCACCTCAGGGTGATGCAAATGCACCTTTAAAGTGCCTTATCTTTGATTCATACTACGATAGCTACAAGGGTGTTATTGTGTATGTTCGTGTAAAGGACGGAACGCTAAAAGCGGGGGACAGAATAAGAATGATGGCAACGGGAGCGGAGTTTGACGTTGTTGAAGTCGGAACAATGCATCCGTCAGGCTTAAAGCAGACAGCAAAGCTTTCAGCGGGTGATGTTGGATATATTGCGGCAAGCATTAAGTCAATCCGTGACACACGTGTGGGTGATACTGTAACAACTTGCAAGAACCCTGCGACAGAACCGCTTGCGGGATATAAGAAGGTTAACCCAATGGTATACTGCGGTATTTATCCGGCAGATGGCGCACAATACGAGGACTTAAAGGAGGCTCTTGCAAAGTTACAGCTTAATGATGCATCGCTTATGTTTGAGCCTGAAACATCAATTGCATTGGGGTTTGGCTTCAGATGTGGATTTTTGGGACTTCTTCATATGGAAATTATTCAGGAGCGTTTGGAAAGGGAATATAATCTTGACCTTGTAACAACAGCGCCGAGCGTTATATATAAGGTACACAAAACAGGCGGAGAGGTTGAGATGATTTCAAACCCTGCAAACCTGCCTGCACCGACAGAGATTAACTATATGGAAGAACCGATGGTTAAGGCGGACATAATGGTGCCGGTTGACTTTGTTGGTAACGTTATGGAGCTTTGCCAGGAAAGACGAGGCATATTCAAGAATATGACCTATATTGAAACAACACGTGCGCAAATTCATTACGATTTGCCGCTTAACGAAATAATCTATGATTTCTTTGACGCACTGAAATCTCGTACGAAGGGTTATGCGTCATTTGACTATGAATTAAAAGAGTATATGCGGTCAGACCTTGTGAAACTTGATATGCTCCTAAACGGCGAACAGGTGGACGCACTTTCCTTTATAGTTCATAAGGACAGTGCATATTCACGAGGCAGAAAAATGGCGGAAAAGCTTAAGGAAGCAATTCCGCGACAGTTGTTCGAGGTGCCTATTCAGGCGGCGATAGGGTCAAAAATTATCGCAAGAGAAACTGTTAAAGCTATGCGAAAAGACGTGCTTGCCAAGTGTTATGGTGGTGATATTACCCGAAAGAAGAAGCTTTTGGAAAAGCAGAAAGAGGGTAAAAAACGTATGCGTCAGGTGGGAAATGTGGAAATTCCGCAGGAAGCATTTATGTCCGTGTTAAAGTTAGACTAATAAAAAAATTCCGACACTGTTGTGTCGGTTTTTTTATGCTTTTGCATATTCAACAAGCTCAGTTATCAGGTTCTTATCTGAAAGGTCAGCGTCAATGTCGCAAAGGGTAACAAGCATTTTTTCCATATCGGTTGGGTTTTCCTTTTTAGACATAATGTTCTTAAGGGTTTTTATTGCCGTTCTATGTACTAAAGAAAGCTCTTTATACACCATTTTGCCGGGGAAATTAAAGATTTTAACCTTATCTTTGGTGTTGCCCTTGAAGTTCTTTTCAAGAACCATACCGTCATAGTATTCACGGCAGTCGGTCGGGGTAAGACCTGTTGTGAAAACAATAAGTTTTTTGCGGGAAAGTTTTTCGATATTCTTGGTTATAAGACTTACGCCGGCGATTATTTCGGCATAAAGACCGCCGCCGTAGATAATGGTATCATAATCCCTTAAGATGTCAGCATCAACGCCTTTAGCGTCCATTACTTCGCAGGAAAGCGCCTCTGCAATCCACTGTGCATAGCTTTTTGTTGAGCCGTATTTTGAACGGTATAAAACGATAGATTTCATAATTTTTGCCTTTCTTATTTATTTTTAAAGTATATTAAAATTACTTCAAAAACATTCCCAAAATGTAAATAACAACAAGGTGTAGTGGGTAGTAGATATAAAAGAAATTTTTCATACGCCATTTGCCTCGTGTACCGTTATATAACAAAACAATGGGCAGGGCAAGCAACGAGAACAACTGCAGTGTACCAAGGGTTGGTGCCAAAAGCAAAAGACCCATTGCTAAAAGGAATATTTTTTCCTGATTTGTTTTGCCAAGATACACAAGGAAAGGAAGCATTACGCCGTAAAAACCGTAATCAACGGCAAATCCCCGCCCGATTCGTGACGGAAGGATAAAGCAGATGAAAAATACCAGAATCAATACGGCTGTTGCAAGCAGGTAACTGAAGAAATTTCTTGTTTTCTTGGCAAAATCAAAGGTATAGATTACCAATGCTGAAAGAGTCAGGGTAATCAGTATGTTTTGATACAAGGATTTGGTCACGTAAGTATACACTGCCTGACACAAAACCGCAAAAAGACATAGAACAAAGAAATGTCTTGAACGGTTTTTTGTGTATTTGCAACCCTCTGCAAAGGTGAAGGCGAAAATAGGGAACGCAAGGCGCCCGATTATGCGGAAAATTTGCACGCCGGGGAACAGGTATAGCCCAACGTGGTCAATGGTCATAAAAATGACCGCCAAAATCTTAAGCTGATTTCCTGATAATCCTAAAATACTTTTACTCATAAAAACTCCTTTAACGCCAATTATTCCTTCCCTTTGTTTTTCGCCGTTGTAACCGATGCAATAAGTTTTCTTCTTATTGTTCCGCACTTGTTAATCGATGATTTATATGTGCTTTCATCAATCTTATTCTTACGATATAATAATTCTAACCAATACTCAGTTTCAAAGCTCTCTTTTAATGCAATTTCTAATTTGTTTATAAAATCTGCCTTGCTTTGAGCATATTTTGCTTCGTGAAGATTTGCACCGATCGAAGAGGAGCATCTTAATAGTTGATTTACATAAACAGAACACCCATTGATGTTGTCGCAAATATCGGATATTTCGATTGCAAAATTTATGGTGTCCTCTCTTAATAAGTTTTTCTGATCCATAATCTATTCTCCTTTGTCGATATACACGCTTTGCGTGTTCGATATATTTTGCTTCGCAAAATTCGATATAACCTCGCTATGCTCGGTTTCGATATGATATAAATCTCGTTGCCGTAAGGCAACATATCGAGCCGTCAGGCATATCGAGTTCCTATGGAACATATCGAAAATCCCGCGAGAGATTTATATCGATGAATCTGTCTGCACAAAAAGTGCGACAGATTCGACGTGATACCCTTTGTACAAACTTGTGGTGTCGTGCCATAAAGCCATATGTATCAAGGAATTGTGCCAATTTATAACTTTGCAAGATTTAGCAAATTTTATCCGTTTGAGACCACTCAATCAAGGAAGAAATCAACTCCTCCGATTGAGTGGTCGAGTTGTTATTTTACAGCTGTTATAGGCTTCAAGCTATTCATATCTTCCCAAATCATAAGTTTATAAGTTGCATAAGCCTTTTTGTCATAGTCGATGCTTAAATCAACCTTACCAGGCTTAACAGTTATATCCTTTGGCATAAGCTGAACCATTCTGCCATCACCATCATAGAAAGCGATTATTGCTTTTGCAGATTGTTCTTCATAAGAATTATCAAAGTACAATTCACAAGAGAAGTTGGTATCGCCTACAGCCTTATTTGTCGTGATATAATCATCACCTAAAACATAGCCTGTTTCGTAGTTTACGGCTACATTTTCTATCGTCTGATTACAGAAGTTGTTTTCTGCAGATTTAATGCTGATAGGTGAAATAGATGTGTCTGTAGGGTTCTTATAACGAACCTTGACGGTAAAGAGTTCACCGTCTGCTACTGCATTGCCTTCCTGATAGCAGAATACAATCAAGCCTTCATCATTTTCCTGACCTAAGTTTGTGCCAAAGTTTTCGGGGTTGATAAATTCTGATGGAGCGATGCTTACAATCTCAATGTCATCAGCATCGTAATCAAGTACAAATCTGTATGCCGCAACACCCGGATTATTCTTAATATAAACAGGAATATCCGCTTCATTTGCATCATTTACCGAAGCGGTACCAATGGTTACTGTTGGTGTTTCCGGAACATCAGTATTCAATGACATCAGCGACATAAGTTCAATGCCCGTCCAACCGACAACGTATTGTGCTAATTTTACCACGTCTTTGATATCAACTAAATCGTCATCAGTAACATTTGCAGCTTCCATCTGACGGTCTGTGAAATCTGCAAGACCTATCATATGTCTTGCAAGTAAGGTTAAGTCATAAATATTAACATCGCCGTCTTCATAGATATCACCGGGCAAAGGTTCTTCAACGGTTACTTTTGATGATTCTGTGTAGAGCGCAATGTTTTCGCCTGCTGTGTTGCAGATATCCTTTGCTCCGTATTCGATGGAAATATCAGAGTAATCACCGAGTTTCGCTGTTTCTGCTACTTTGAAATCAATAGTAAATAATTCGCCGTTAATATCAATATCAGTATCACTATTTGAATACCAAACTACGTTGAATTCAGTTCTGTTTTCATCATCAAGGTTAGTTGTAAGTGTACCACCAAATTCTTCATTTGCAGTTACAGATACAGGTGTCAAAAGAGTATCATCATAATTAATGGTAAATTTATATCCTGATATGCCAGGGTTTCTGATGATGTTTACTTTAGCTTTTGCTATTCCTGCTGGGAACGATTTAACATTGTCTACAATTACAGATGGACCGGATGCAGATACAACTTTAACAACACATTCATGTGAAAGTCCGTTTGTGGTTTTTGCTTTAATCGTTGCAAAACCCTCGCCAACAGCTGTTATAACACCATTTTTGTCAACTGCTGCAACATCATCATTGGATGATGTCCATATCAGAGTGGTTTCAGTTGCGTTTGAAGGTAGCATAGTTGCAGTTAATGCTTTAGCGTCTTCAGGTGCAAGTGTTATATATGTATCTGAAAGAGTTAGCGAGGTTGGCTCAATCGGTGTAGATTTTACTGTTACATAACAAGTTGCAGTTAATCCGCTTGAGGTTCTTGCAGTAATTGTTGCTGTTCCTACTCTTTTTCCAGTAACAAGCCCAGTACTTGATACAGTTGCGTAAGTTGTTGACGAGCTTGACCATGTGATTGTATCTGTTGTATCAAGTGGTAACATAGAAGCACTTAATTGATACGTAGAATTCACATAGGTTGTTATGCGAGGTTTATTCACTGTAACACTTATTGAGGGTTGTGTTACTGTCACTGTACACTGTGCAGTTATCCCACTTGTTGCAGTTGCGGTAATATAAGTTATCCCAATTTTATGTGCCGTAATTTTGCCATTCTGGTCAACTGTTGCAATACTTTCATCCAAACTACTCCAGGTTATATTGCCTTCATAATCGGAAGGGGATAATGTTGCTGATATAATATCACTACTACCAATTTTAATAGATTTGGATGTAGCAGAAAGTGTAATTGAAGCAATAGGAGCGGATACATTAACAAAACATTCCGCTCGAAGATTGCTTTGAGTTGTAATTGCATAAATTTTTGTTGTTCCTCTTGCTTTAGCTGTAACATATCCATTTTGATCGACTGTTGCAACTTTTTCATTTTCGGAATACCATTTAACCGTTTCATTTGCGGCAGTAGGATTTTGGATTGTCGTTAAACCATAACTTTGTCCTTCGTTTACATTGATTTCAGACTTTGAGAGAATCATTGAAGAAGCAGTTCTATAAACATAAACCATACAATTTGCCTTCATTCCATTTGCATTTGTTGCTGTTATGGTGCACGAGCCAATGGAACGAGGTGTTACTATGCCTGTGGATGATACCGTTGCAATTGAAGTATCATCACTTGCCCAAGTTACAGATTCTTTTGTATTATCAATGTATGCGTTTAATTGTTCAGTTTCACCTTCATTCATAACAACTATACATTTGTTAATGTCTATATGTCTAGGTAAGTCTACTAAGCTTGGAAGTCCATTATTAATATTATCATTAATACACCATTTTTCTTCAGAAAATTTGTAATTAGATAACGTCATATCATCTATTGAATCATAATATATTGTCGCTTCTTTTGAATCTTTGTGTGGTGATATATCTCCTAAATGATAACTATTAATATAATTATTTGATATATTGTCATAGCCTCGTTCAGCATTGTTTTTTCCATAAGATTTAACAATGCCAACATTTATTGAGTTTTCAACTGGCTTTGAGGAAGAACTATCGCAATTTACAATTCCACTAGAGTATACTAATCCCTTTGCATAAACCATTCCAGAATTAAAAGAATCACTTATATATCCTCTCTGACTAGTGTGCATATAATCATAGTTCTCTCCGGCTATTCCTCCCACGTATATGCTATATTCAGATGATGTGATTACTATAATCTTTCCAGAATTAAAACAACTGCGTATATATCCATTTCTTTCTCCGCCGTTATTACCAGCTATTCCGCCTACAGCACAACCAACTGTTGCAGCACTTTCTATAGTACCAGTATTTATGCAGTTATCAATACTTCCGTTATTTAAAACTGCAATACCGCCTGCATCATCTGAACATATTATGTTTCCGTTATTTATACATTTTTGTATAGAACCCCTATTTTGTCTTGATATACCTCCTGCGTTTCCTCCTTCAATATTTCCATAACCAACACAATCTTTTATAGTACCGTTGTTCTCAGCACAAATACCGCCTGCATAGTTGTAACCTTCAACAACACCATAGTTTTCACAATTAATTATAGTACTATTATTTTCTCCACATACACCACCCGTTGTTTTTCCATCTATATATCCGTTGTTAGAACAATTTTTTATATTTTTTATGTTTTTTCCTGCAATACCACCATTTACTGTTCCAACCACATTTCCCGTGTTCTGAGAATTTAGTATATCTCCTGCGTTGTATCCAACAATGCCACCACCTGTTGAGCTAGGAGAGGAAACATAGCAGTTGTTGTATAAATCATCTACTATTCCTAAACTATATCCTACAACACCACCTACATTTAAGTCAAAACTGTGATAAACTCCTTTTACATTACCACTTACGGAGCAATTGTAAACATTGCTATTTTCTTCAGCATACCCAACTAATCCACCTACATAACGATAACCAGACGCATCAACATTGGTAAGATTGAGATTCTTAACAGTACCTTCAAGATAACCTACAAAACCAACATACTTATTTTCGGGTAAATTAATATTCAGGTTACTGATGGTATATCCTGCGCCATCTATTGTGCCCGTAAATGCGCCTTCGGTTTCGTTGCCGATAGGTTCAAATGCTATACCTGACATATTGATATTGTTTGTTAGTTTGTAATATCCGTCTAAATCATCATGAATCTTTGCAATATCACTTGCAGATGAAATTAAATATGGGTTTGATTCTGTACCTGTTCCACTGATAGCAAATGCAGGAACAGACGCTAAAAGCATAGATATTGTAATTATAATTGATATTATCTTTTTCATCTGTTTTAACCTCCTATTTCTGTGTTACAGTTCCTGATACATTGCTATCGTTTTTGTTATATTCGCCATAACAGTTTACAGAACTGCTGAAAGTTATTCCTTTACGGGAATTATTTAATAAATTTAAGTTATTAAAGTTTGCACCACTGCAAGAAATGATTTGTGGGGTTTTGCCGATTATATTAACATTCTCAGGCTTATTTACAGTAAGAGAACTACCATACAAATCACCCTTAATATTAATCGTTCCGCTTCCGCTTAATTTTGTAGAATTCATTACTGCATCACTTCCGAGAGTTAATTCGCCATTAACAATAATATCAGAATAGGATGAAATACTTGCTAATTTCTTTACTGTTAGAGAAGAAGTTTCATCAATCTCGATTGTTTTGGAACTTACACTTGCAGTAAGACGCTTATTTATAACAAGTTTTGCACCATTTATCAACTTGATTCCTGCTGTTATATTTGCGGTATCTACCGCAACAGTACATCCATCTATAATTAAATCTGTTGTCTGATTCAATGTAGAATAAGTCTTATTTGATGTAATTACTCTGCCGGAGGATATAATAATTTTTGTGTCATCAACCGTTACACCATTGTTAGAGTAGGTGTCTGCAACATTGATATTTGTTTTCAGATTTATTTTGCCTTTTCCATTCAACGTAAGATTATCAGTTGAGATACTGTTTCCACTAATTTCTGTTAATGATGCCGAACTCAAACTCAAATCATCAATATCAATTGTTCCGTTATTATAAATATCATGCGGCGTTGTGATTGAACCTCCGCTGATAGTTCCAGAATTAACAAATTCTTTATTGGCAGTTATTAGGCAATTGTTTATTGTACTGCTATTTTGTAGAATGCCTTTTACTGCAATTGGAGTAGAATTACCTGTTATAGTATTACTGTTTGTAAACCCAGAATTGCAGATAACTGAGCTGCTTTCGTCAGTTGTTAAAGGAACAGATAGTGTAAATTTGCCATCAACATTCAATTTTGCATTTTCAAGAGTAAGATTTCCGCTATTAACAGTTAAATATCCTCCAATATCTGTATCTTGTTTTATTGTATTGGTTGCGGATACTATCACATTACCTGTCAATTTTGAGGGCAAATCACAAGAACTCTGGATTGTAACATCGCCCTGATATGTATTACTTCCAAATTTACCGCCAGATAAAAGTGTCATCCCTATTCCGGATGTTTTGCCGTAGGTGTTGGTTAGTGTACCGCTGACATTTACAGTATTTGAAACCTTTACTCCTTTAGGATTGGTATTTGTAAAGTTTGTAGTGTTCAGAGTCCCGTTAATATTCTGTTGCAGTTTGCCTTGAGTAATGATGTTATTGAAGGTATTTGTACCATTTACAGTGATATCTCCGTCTGAATAATAGGTATTTTCATTTTGCGTAACTGTTCCGCCAAAATAGGAATCAGCAGTTACTGTTACATCTCCATTTAAATTAAGTGTTCCGCTGCTTTGAGTAAGACCACCAGTAATACTTACATCATCAAGGTTTACTGTGTTCAGGGTTTTGAGTGTTCCGCCAAATGTCATTGCTCTATCAAGAGTAATTCCATCAAGGGTAAGCCCACTATTATAATGGTCACCTATAATGCTCCCTGTAGATTTCAGCGTAGTATTTTGACCATTAGTCACTTTTGAAGAGGTATTCTTAACTGTTCCTGAAACATATATTGTTCCTGGCTGATTTGCAGTACCAGTATTATTGTACACAAGGTTAGTAATATTTAATGCACCACTTAAATTCTGCGTATCACTACCCGAAACACATAAATTTTGAATGACGCCACCGCCACCAGTGGAGTCACCCTTTAAATATATTGTGCTACCATTGATTGTTCCCTTAACAGATAGATTTTCACAATATATAGGAATTTCTAAAGTCACAGTGCCACTTGAGTTATCAAAATATTTACATGCTAGATTATCTCTATGGGCAGATTTAAGAGTACCACCATTTAAGTGCAAGGAGTTAATATAAGAGGTATTTGCGCCCAATGTAGTAGTACCACTGTTTTGGGTATATTCAGAAATGCTTGTACTACCAGCAAACTGAACCAACCCACCATTATTAACTATATACGGAATATAAGCATTAGGGATATTATTACTCATAAGAACTTCTCCACCATTATTCACATAAATACCACCTGCAACTCTATATTCAAGTTCTCCGATTCCTCTCGTGTTATCAGCAGTTGTAAGAATACCATACAAACCGCCTTTAGCATCTTCATAATATATAGTCAATCTTTCACCTTTATTAACAGTTAAACTGTTTGAAGTAAAAGGCATCGCCGATGCGCCAATTAAAGCATCAACCCTATACTGATAAACAGTACCAAGATAAGAAATTAAAGATTCATCTCTATTAAGTGTTCCACTTGATAAAAGTCTGCATAATGGAGAATCCCACTGACCTTCTATCATTTTATAAGCAACTGTTTCACCGCGAAGCCTTAATTTTTGAATCATTAACAAGTCATCAAGAACATTCTCGGCATTTTCTTCAGTTTTGTTTGCAAGATAGGTTTGAACATCTTTATTATAGGTATCAACAGCAACTTTGATTATTTTTTCAAGATATTTTAATTCATAAGTCTTTTTACAAACATCGCCAAAACTCATAGTTTTATCTGCACACCAAGCAGCAATTTCAACCACGTTAACCGATTTTGCCAATACAGTACTTGCAGCAGTCTTTGCGAGACCTGCGTTTGAATATTCCCAAGCCATATCAAGATTTTCACATATGAATTTCTCGACATAAGGGGAAACCTTACCAGATACTTTATCTATAGCCCAATCTCCAAATTCATTTACAGCACCTGCATTTCTCAAATACTGCATCAGGGTTTCATAACCCATAAGTTTTGCATTACCCGCTTCACCAACTTCATCAGCAAAGGTATTTAATATAGAATTAAGTTGTGTGTTTTTACTGTTATCAGACATTCTGGTAAGAGTGTCGCCAACAGCCTCCTTCTGTGTTCCTATTGAATTGATAAACATATAGGTAGAAAGAGTTTTTGATACTGTGCTTATAGAAGAACTTGCACTCTTAACAATACCCAAAGTACCATCATCGACAAAGAAAGTAGGAGCATAATAAACTATATCAGATGATATTTCTGCATTAGCAGATTCAAATCTATCCATTTGAGAAACCATTGCAAGAGCAGTAATAAAAGCAGCGAGGTCTTCGGCATCATCAGTACCCTGAATATCAGCAAAAGAACCCAAAACACTTTCAACACTATCGGTATAAGGAATAAGGAACTTATTGTAGTAATCCATTCTGTCATCAAAAGTGTCATCATTCATATGATTAGCAGATGCATCCGCTTTAAAGAAACTTGCAAAATCTTTAAGATTTTTAAGACCTTTATCAAGTCTTTCAAGGTTTTCTAATTCAATTTCTTTTGTAGAAAGAGTTGTACCATCAGAAGAAGTATAATCGGTTGCAAGAACTTCTTTCAATATACTTTCATACTGAAGCTCACCCACGCTATATGTAAGGTCATCCATAACAGTTTGAGCATCACTACTGAAGATAGATGCTAAATCTGCCGCAAAGGAAGAAACCCAATCAGTAGCATGCTGAACATAGTCATCACCATTATATACTTTTTCCATAATATCCACAGCAAAAGAATACGCAAGATTAAACTCTGGATTATCTGTATTCCGATATTGCTCTAATAGGTTATCCATCATAGCATTTTCATTACCAATGTTATTAACCAGTGCATGAGGATTTGTAGAGAAGTCTGTTTTATAATTTGTACCGATTAAGGTATCAATTACAAACTGCCTGTCCCCATATAATATATTTTCAAGTATTGCCATATTAGGCGAAACATAAGAGGTTGCCGCACTTGAATATATATTAAAAGTAAACAGACTTGCAATAATACTCAAGACAACAGCAATACTTATAAGTCGTTTTTTCATTTGATTACCTCCATTTAAAAAATGCGTAGCCCGTATTTCAGAGCTACACACGAAAAACATACGTTCTCTGACATAAATCGTTTCTTCATATTTTGGTTTATATCATTCTGAAATGCTCAAAAGCATCTTTAATTGCATCCACTTTATGCTTGGGACAATTAGGTTGTTTATAATCCTCGGATGGTTTATTATAATTTTCTCTTTCTGTTATCCCACATTCTTGTTTTACCTGTGCGATATTTAAGGATGAAACTTTAAAACCGTATTTATTCAAAACATGTTCTTTTACTTGGTTATATGTTGCCCTGGCTTTTGGTGCAGTTACTTCAAGTTCATCCAAATCAAGTTCAACTGTTATAGAGTCACTTTCTTTCAGTTTGGTCAAAAGAGCAACAGTCTCAACATGAACAGTATGCGGGAACATATCGACTGCCGTTACTGCTTTTGCAGCGTAACCATTTTCTGTCAAAAATCTCGCATCACGGGCAAGAGTTGCAGGGTTACAGGACACATACACAATCCTTTCAGGCTTTGCGGAAACGATTGCAGAAAGCGTTTTTTCGTCACTGCCCTTTCTCGGAGGGTCAAGGATAACGATGTCGGGGGATATATTGTCTCTTAAAAGTTCAGGCACAATATCCTCTGCAGCCGAGCAATAGAACTTTGAATTTTCAATGCCGTTTCGTTTGGCATTTTCTTTGGCGTTCTCAATTGCCTCGGGTACTATTTCCACACCGATAACCGCTTTGGCGGTTTTTGCGGCAGTAAGTGAAATCGTACCAATTCCGCAGTAAATATCCAAGACGGTATCATCTTTTTTAATATCCGCAAACTCGATTGCCTTTCCGTAAAGTTTTTCGGTCTGCTGTGGGTTTACCTGAAAGAAACTATGCGGGGAAATCTCGTAGGAAAGACCGCAAAGTGTGGCAGATAACACATCTTTTCCCCATAAAGTCACATTTTTATCTCCAAGCACAAGATTTGTACGTTTTTTGTTTATATTAAGAATAATGCTTGAAATTTTCGGTGAAACAGCGGTGATGCTCTCAATCAGTTCTTCGCTTTTCGGGATGCTGCCTGCATTTGCCGAAATCACAACCATAGCCTCATTCTCTGTGGTACGAAGAAAAGCTCTGCGCATAATCCCTTTGTGTTCTGCCTCATCATACACCGAAATGTTGTACTTTTTTATATGAGCCGAGATAGCGTTCATAATCTCGGTTGTTAAGCTGTCGCCTAAAAGGCAATCGGAAAGCGGGATAACATCGTGGCTTCTTTGTCTGTAAAAGCCCCAGCTGCCGTCAGGCGCGAAAGGGAACACCATTTTGTTTCGGTAACGTGATGGTTGCTCCATGCCGATAATATCAGGCTCCAAATCAATTTTGCCAAGACGTAAAAGAGCGTCACGGACGATGTTCTTTTTGAACTCAAGCTGGGTGCTGTAATCAACTGTCATAAGCTGACAGCCACCGCACTTTGCAAAATGCCTGCAAGGCGGCTCTGTTCGAAGCGGTGACGGGGTAATAACCTCCACTGCTTTGGCATAGCCATAGTTCTTATTTGTCTTTAAAACCAAAAGCGTAACCTCATCGCCGGTTACTGTTTGCGGTACAAAAAGAGTGTATCCGTCAATTCTGGCGATGCCGTTGCCGTCAGAGGATAGAGTTTCAATTATTGCTTTATATTTATGATTTTTCTTTACGGGAATAATAAAAATCAGTCCTTTTCTGTTTGGGCAAAACCGCCCTATTATGCAAATATTATACTATTTTTCAGTTTTTTTTGCAATAGATGTTAACAATTTATTTACAAAATTACCCTTGACAAAGAAAAAAAGAGTGGTATAATGAAGTTGTAAAGGTCAAAGAAAGTCAAAGTTAAAGTTAAGGAGAAAAAGTATGGGTATCAGTGACAGAATAGAATCCTTTATTATAGAGCTTATGAGAGATGAGGCGGAG
The DNA here is from genome assembly GCA_045658645.1 of Clostridia bacterium. Classification (GTDB taxonomy): domain Bacteria; phylum Bacillota; class Clostridia; order UBA1381; family UBA1381; genus UBA1738. The sequence goes on from JAZOVJ010000054.1 coordinate 68,819, forward strand.
TATGCAGAGTTCGGGAGAAACGAGCTTGCGGAGATTTTCGGTTGTGTTCCGTCACAGATTAATTATGTTATTTCAACACGATTCAATCCTGAAAAAGGGTATACCGTTGAATCTCAAAGAGGTGGCGGAGGATACATTAAAATTAAGCGAATATCAGTCAACAAGGCAGAGGATGCGGTTGCACTTGTGGGGAAGTCCTGTAATTTCAGGGAAGCAAAAACCATTATTAAATACCTTTTTGATAAGGGTGATATATCTTTGGAAACGGCAAAGGTGTTGACTGCGGCGGTTTCTGACAATGCCATCGCAATCCCCAATCCGCATCGGGATATAGTGAGGGCAAACATATTGAAGAATGCACTTTGTGAATTATAAGGAGATGATGTTATGTACGATTTATTTGCAGATTTTTTCAACAGTTTTGATGTAGTGCCGGTTTATCGTGAAGACAGAAGATGTGAAAACTGCGGCAGAACATATTATGAATTTCAAAAAAGCGGACGCCTTGGTTGCAGTGAGTGTTATAAGGCATTTGAACCGCAGGTAAAACAGGCGCTTTATAAGATGCAAAAGGGAACAGAGCATAAGGGCAAAATCCCGTCAAAGTCATCTGCCCAAATCCTTAAAAAACGCAAGCTTGCTGACTTAAAGAGTCAGCTTTCAAAGGCGGTTGATGCAGAGGACTATGAAAAAGCAGCTAAACTTCATAAGGAAATAAAGGGATTGGAGGGTTAAGCTATGATTTGGTATAAGGAAAAAAATGATAATGACATTATAGTAAGCACAAGAGTGCGACTTGCCAGAAATATTGATAAGTACCCTTTCCCGAACAGTCTGAACGATGAGGGCTGCCAAAAGGTTTTAGAAGAGGTAAAGAGTGCGGTGTTGAATTCAGGTTCAACTCTTGCTAATAGCTTTACTTTTAAGGCTATTAAAGACCTTTCGGCAGAGGAAAAACAGGCACTTTCTGAAAAGCACCTGATAAGCGTTGAAATGACAAAGGGTAAAAGAGGCGGAGTTCTAATCAGCGAAGATGAGAATATGAGCATAATGATGCTTGAAGAGGACCATTTAAGGCTGCAGATAATACTTGGCGGTTTCAAATTAAAGGAAGCCTGGGAGCTTGCGGATAAGGTTGATAACGTGATTGAAGAAAACGTAAATTACGCATTTTCTGAGGAGTTTGGCTACCTTACAGCCTGCCCGACCAATACGGGAACAGGAATGCGTGCATCAGTTATGATGCATCTTCCGGCACTCACCGTTACAAATAACATAAACAGAATTATATCCTCTGCATCTGCATTGGGATTAACAGTCCGAGGACTTTACGGAGAGGGTTCGAAGGCATACGGAAATCTTTATCAGGTTTCAAATCAGGTGACCCTTGGAATAAGCGAAGAGGAAATTATAACAAGCCTTGAAAATATAGTAAAACAAATTGAAAAGCACGAGCGGGATGCACGGGAGAAACTAAAAGGGAATGAAGAATTTGCCGATAAGCTATGGCGTTCTTTGGGAACACTCAAGTATGCGAGAATTGTTTCATCTGCCGAAGCAAAAGCTCTTATTTCGGAGGTAATTCTGGGTAAAAATATGGGTATAATAGATATTGAAGAAAAAACACCTCTTATCTCGCTTATGGTGGAAACCGAGCCGGCGCTTATAATGAACGGCGAGAACTTGACACCTGACGAGCGTGACAGGAAGAGAGGAGAACTTTTAAGAGAAAATATATAAAGGAGGAACTTATTATGTTTTCTAATTTTACTGAAAAAGCAAGAATTGCAATAAATAAAGCTCACGATGCAGCTTGCAGTATGGGTCACGGATATATCGGCTCGGAGCATCTGCTTTTGGGCATAATTGACGAGGGGACGGGCGTTGGCGCAAAAATTCTTGAGAACGCAGGCGTTAAAAAAGAGATGCTTTACGATCGTATAAAAGAGCTTATGGGTCAGAATATGCCACTTCCAAATAACGCCGAACTGGCGCTTACACCAAGAAGTAAGCGGATTTTGGAACTTGCGGCTATGGAAGCACGCAGTATGGGTCATAACTATATCGGAACAGAGCATATTTTAATCGGTATAATAAAAGACGGTGACGGAGTTGGAGCAAATGTTCTTGCCCAGAGCGGCGTTGATTTTAATAACATATATAACGATATTGTGGCATCGACCGAGCCGGGATTTTCAGGAACTTCAAAGACACAACCCAAGCGAAAGGGGAATGAGAAAACGCCTACCCTTGACCAGTTTGGCAGAGACCTTACAAAAATGGCAAAAGAGGGCAGATTTGACCCTGTAATAGGCAGAGATGAAGAAATTGCGAGGGTTATTCAGATTTTATCAAGACGTACTAAAAATAACCCTTGCCTGATTGGTGAACCGGGCGTTGGTAAAACAGCGGTGGCAGAGGGCCTTGCACAGAAAATTGCAGCGGGTGACGTCCCTGAACTCTTAAAGGATAAGCGCCTTGTCACAATGGATTTATCATCAATGGTTGCCGGAGCAAAGTATCGCGGTGAGTTTGAGGACCGTATGAAAAAGGCTATTGAGGAAGTTACGGCATCGGGGAACATAATTCTGTTCATTGACGAAATTCATACAATCGTTGGCGCAGGCTCGGCAGAGGGCGCAATTGATGCATCAAACATCTTAAAACCGTCACTGGCACGTGGTGAAGTTCAGTTAATCGGTGCTACGACCTTAAACGAATACAGAAAATACATTGAAAAGGACGCAGCGTTGGAAAGACGTTTTCAGCCTGTCACAGTAGGCGAGCCGACAGTTGAGGAAACTATCGAAATCCTGAAAGGTCTTCGAGACAAATACGAGGCGCACCACAGCGTGAAAATTGACGACAGTGCAATTATTTCGGCGGCAAAGCTTTCGGAGCGGTATATAACCGACAGATTTTTGCCTGATAAAGCGATTGACTTAATGGACGAGGCGGCGAGTAAGAAAAGACTTTCGGCGCTTACTGCTCCTGATGATTTAAAGAATCTTGAGAAAGAGGCGGAAAAAATCAAAAAGGAAAAGCAGGAGGCTATTATTTCCCAGAACTTTGAAAAGGCGGCGGAACTTCGTGACCGTGAAAAAGAAATTGAGGAGAAGTTAAAAGAGGGTAAACATCACTGGAAGGATGCCAATAAGTCAAGCACACTTGTAATATACGACACCGATATTGCGGAAATTATCGGCGAATGGACCAATATCCCTGCACACAAGGTTGCAGAGGAAGAGGGCGAGCGGCTTAAGAAGCTGGAGGAAATTCTGCATGCAAGAGTGGTTGGTCAGGAGGAGGCGGTTTCTGCCGTGTCCCGTGCAATAAGACGAGGAAGAGCAGGGCTTTCCGACCCGAAACGTCCAACAGGCTCGTTCCTGTTCTTAGGACCGACAGGAGTTGGAAAAACCGAGCTTTCAAAGGCACTGGCAGAAGCTATGTTCGGCTCTGAAGATGCAATGATAAGAATTGATATGTCAGAGTATATGGAAAAGCATGCGGTTTCCAAGTTCGTAGGTTCGCCTCCGGGATATGTTGGCTATGACGAGGGCGGTCAGCTTACCGAAAAGATAAGGAAAAAGCCATATTCCGTAATATTGTTTGACGAAATCGAAAAGGCACACCCTGACGTGTTTAATATTATGCTTCAAATATTGGATGACGGAATTTTGACCGATGCGCAGGGAAGACGTGTTGATTTCAGAAATACGGTTATAATTATGACTTCAAACCTTGGCGCAAAGGACATTTTAAATACAGGTACAACCAAAATGGGGTTCGGTACGGCAAGTGATGGGCAGGACGGCGATAACGAGAAAATTCGTGAAAAGGTTATGGCAAAGGTGAAGGACGCTTTTAAGCCTGAATTTTTGAACAGAATTGACGAGATTATCGTATTTGAAAGACTAAAAGAGGCAGAAATTCACGAGATTGCAAAGATTATGCTAAAGGGTCTCAAGGAAAGACTTTCGGCAAATGAAATTTCTGCAGAGTTTACAGATAATGCAATAAGCGAAATCGCAAAAGCAGGGTTTGACCCCGTATATGGTGCAAGACCGCTTCGCCGTGCAATTCAGAGCAAGATTGAGGATATGCTTTCGGAAAAGATTATCGGCGGTGAAATAGGTGATAAAGTCATCGTTGATGCGGTGGACGGAAAGTTTGTAACAAAATAAAAAAGGCAGAAACGAAAGTTTCTGCTTTTTTTAGTAATATCATTCTCAGGGTTCGAGCCCCAATCAAAATAATAAAAAAACAAGATACCTAAAACGGTATCTTGTTTCTTTGGTACGCGATCAGGGGCACAGCCGCCGCTGGCGTCTTAACTGCTCGTCCACCCAAAGGCGTTGCCTTTCGGTACCGGACATCGCACCTTTTCGCTAAAAAACTTGCCACCGGCAACTTTTTTTTACGCAAAAAGCCCTCTCAGGGTTCGAGCCCCAATCAAAATAATAAAAAAACAAGATACCCAAAGCGGTATCTTGTTTTTTCTGGTACGCGATCAGGGGCACAGCCGCCGTTGGCGTCTTAACTGCTCGTCCACCCAAAGGCGGTGCCTTTCGGTACCGGACATCGCCCCCTTTCGCTTAAAAACTTGCCACCGGCAACTTTTTTTTACGCAAAAAGCCCTCTCAGGGTTCGAGCCCCAATCAAAATAATAAAAAAACAAGATACCCAAAGCGGTATCTTGTTTTTTCTGGTACGCG
>JAZOVJ010000055.1:0-16181 GCA_045658645.1 Clostridia bacterium
AAGGTTAAGTTCCATATTCAGGATAACACGGGTGAGCTTGGAAAGGGTACAAACTACCGTTCAGGTGAGAGAGAAAACCTTTACAAAGCGTTTGACATCGGAGCCTGGTGGTTGCAGGATGCATTAGAGGGTTAATAAAAAAAGCAGAGTATAAACTCTGCTTTTTTTATTACCCAAAATCGTGACATCCTTCCGCTGAAATGCCGTGTTTTTCAAAAATACAAACAATTTCTTCTACCATTTCAAAGTCTGTTTTTGTATCGCAGGCAAGTACATCCTGAATTTCCTGCAAAATCTTAACTGCTTTTGTGTTGACTACTTTCTTGGCGTTGAATTTTTTAAATGTCAGTTCTTCTTTGATAAAATCACAAAGCCCATTGGCAAGTAAATCTAATGAAACGCTCATAAATTTCTCCTTAATTAAAAAAAGTGTATGGCAGAGCCATACACTAAAAAACGTATAACTCTGTTAGTCGCCAAACCACCTATAAAAAACAAAAACATGCATTATAGAACAGAGCTACGCTTTTTACCATAGAATCTGCATATTTTTGCTTTTTATTGAAATGTGATTTGGCTCTTTTATTTTACCACACTTTAAAAAAAATTACAACAGAAAATTTTATTCAATTAAAAAAGGCAACCGAAACGGTTGCCTTAAATTATTTAACTGCTGCTTTTAGTTCATCAACCTTATCTGTGATTTCCCATTTAACGCCTAAATCTTCTCTTCCCATATGACCGTATGCTGAAAGCTGTTTATAGATTGGCTTTCGAAGGTCAAGTGTTTTGATGATTGCGTGCGGACGAAGGTCAAATACCTTGCTTACTGCTTCTTCAAGTTTTTCCTCAGAAACTGTGGCAGTGCCGAAAGTATCAATCATAACAGATACAGGACGGGCAACACCGATTGCGTAAGCAAGCTGAACCTCACACTTTTTAGCAAGACCTGCAGCTACAATGTTTTTGGCTACCCAACGGCTTGCATAAGCAGCACTTCTGTCAACTTTTGTAGGGTCCTTTCCTGAGAAAGCTCCACCGCCGTGGCGAGCGTATCCACCGTAGGTGTCAACGATAATCTTTCTGCCTGTAAGGCCTGAATCGCCCTGCGGTCCGCCTACAACGAAGCTGCCTGTCGGGTTAACATAGTACTTTGTATTTTCTGTTAAAAGATTTTCCGGGATAATTGTCTTAACAACTTCTCGAATCAAATCCTCTCTGATTTGCTCAAGTGTAACGTCCGGTGAATGCTGTGTTGAGATAACAACGGTATCAATACTGTTTGGAACGCCGTCAATATATTCAACAGTAACCTGAGTCTTTCCGTCCGGTCTTAAATATGGAAGAAGCCCTGACTTTCTCACATCTGTAAGCTTCTTTGCAAGCTTATGAGCAAGAGAAATAGGGAGCGGCATAAGCTCAGGGGTTTCATCACAGGCGTAGCCGAACATCATACCCTGGTCGCCGGCACCTACTGAGTTACCCTCGTCATCTTCGCCGGTCTTGTTTTCAAGCCCTTTATTTACGCCAAGGGCAATATCAGGTGACTGTTCGTCAATCGAAGTGATAACGCCGCAGGTGTTACCGTCAAAGCCGTATTTAGCTCTGTCATAGCCGATTTCCAGAATGGCATCTCTTGCAACCTTTGCAAAGTCCACATAACATTCAGTTGTAATTTCGCCCATGATTGAAACAAGACCTGTTGTGCAAGTGGTTTCGCAGGCAACTCGTGCCATTGGGTCCTGTCTTAAAATTTCGTCAAGTATTGAATCGGAAATGCAGTCGCAGATTTTATCAGGATGTCCTTCTGTAACCGATTCAGATGTAAAAAGCATTCTTTTCATTTAAATTCTCCTCTTTATATAAGCGGTTTTTCACCAATTTTATTCATCGTACAATATAATAACACATTTTTTGCAAATTTTCAAGATAAATTGCAAATTAAAAAAACTTTTTATATATTATAATAGGAAGAAAGTCGGGAAGAAAAAAATATCAGAGAAAATTTACAGAAAAATAATCCGGAATTAAGCGTTAAAAACTATTGTGCAAATTATACAAATACGAATTTAAAATTTCGTAAAACTTTGTAGAAAAATTTTAGAAAGAATTTTACCAAAAAGCTTGAAAAAAGCCTTTATTTGTTATATAATAGTAGCGTTGTGACACTTGACAAACGATGAAGCGGGAGGTTGCAAGCCACAGAGCTTGGTTTTTCCGTGGAGAATGTCCGATTCATGAAACCGGGCGACAGGTCACGCTGCATAAAGTATAAGGCGCATTACGGGACAGCTATGTCCGGTAATAAGCTTGAGTTGTGTACTTTTGCGGCTATGATGCCCCGGATGCCTCATAAAACAGGCAGTTCGGGTTTTATTTTGGGCGAATATGGAAACGCCCGGCGGCGTTGTAAAATTGCCGCAGCTGTCGTGCAAGTGTTGAGTGTGCAAAAAGCACGCCCACAAGCCAATTAAAAACTATAGGAGGGAAAAAACATGGCAGCAACTCAGAAAATCAGAATCAAGTTAAAGGCTTATGATCACGCTGTACTTGACCAGTCAGCTGAAAAGATCGTTGAGATTGCGAAGAAGACAGGTGCTAAGGTATCAGGTCCTATTCCGCTACCAACTGACAAGGAAGTTATCACAATCCTTCGTGCGGTTCATAAGTACAAAGATTCTCGTGAGCAGTTCGAAAGAAGAACTCACAAAAGACTAATTGACATAGTTGTTCCAGGCGCTAAGACAATGGAAGCACTATTCAAAATCGACCTACCTGCTGGCGTAGAATTTGACGTAATTCAGAAATAAGCAGGAAACCAAAAAGTGCAGTAGCCAAAAGGGCTATGATGCAGGTCACGTTCCCGCGTTGCTTTTTAAGGGAACCAATAACTGAAAAGAAAGGATGAAAGAAATGAAAAAAGCGATTTTAGGCACAAAGCTGGGTATGACTCAGATTTTTGCTGAAGACGGAAAAGTAATTCCTGTTACAGTTGTTAAAGCTGGTCCTTGCACAGTAGTACAGACCAAGACAGTTGAAACAGATGGTTACGAATCAGTTGTAGTTGGCTTTGGTGATGTAAAAGAAAAGTCACTTAACAAGCCAATGAAGGGCATCTTTGCAAAGGCAAACGTTGCACCAAAGAAGTATCTAAGAGAATTTAGATTTGAAGAAGCTACACTTGCTGTAGGTGACGAAATCAAGGCTGAAGTTTTTGAAGCAGGCGAAAAGGTTGATGTTTCAGGAATTTCAAAGGGTAAAGGTTTCGCAGGTCCTATGAAGAGATGGGGACTTCACAGAGGTCCTATGTCTCACGGTTCAGGTTACCACAGAGGCTCAGGTTCAATGGGCGCTTGTTCAAACCCTGGACGTGTAATGAAGGGCAAGAAGCTTCCTGGACATATGGGCGTTGTAAAGGTTACAATCCAGAACCTGGAAATCGTTAAGGTTGATGCTGAAAACGAATTAATCCTTGTTAAGGGTGCTATCCCGGGCAATAAGGGTGGACTTGTTACAATCAGAAACAGCGTAAAGGCGTAATGGAGATCGGAAAGGAGGAATAAAATATGGCTAAAGTTGCTTTATATAACATGGAAGGCGTTAAGACAGGCTCTATGGAAGTTTCCGACAGCATCTTCTGCGCCGAGGTTAATAACTCAGTATTACACACAGTAATCACAAATTACCTTGCAAACCAGAGACAGGGCACACAGTCAACAAAGACTCGTACAGAAGTACGCGGCGGTGGTATTAAGCCTTGGAGACAGAAGGGCACAGGCCGTGCAAGACAGGGTAGTATCCGTGCTCCACAGTGGACAGGCGGTGGCGTTGCATTAGGTCCAAAGCCTCGTGATTACAGATACAGTATAAATAAGAAGCTAAAGAAGATCGCTCTAAGATCTGCTTTATCTGCTAAATATGAAGCTTATGAAATTTATGTAGTTGAAGATTTGAAGATGGATGAAATCAAAACTGCAACAATCGCTAAGATGCTTAAGGGTATGGAAATTGACTCTAAGGCATTGATCGTAACAGCAGAACTTGATAAGAACGTTTACAAGTCAGCAAGAAACATCAAGGGTGTTACTCCTACTTATGTAGATGTACTAAACACTTACGAAGTTCTAAAGCACGACAAGTTCATTATCTCAAAAGAAGCTGTTGCTAAAATTGAGGAGGTGCTCAGCTAATGAAATTCGCACACGATATAATCAGAAAGCCAATCATCTCTGAGCGCAGTATGGAAGCTGTATTCGACAGAGAAGGCAACGAAATCAAAAAGTACACTTTTGAAGTGGCTACATCTGCTAACAAAGTAGAAATCAAGAAAGCTGTTGAAGAAATCTTTGGTGTTACAGTTGCAGACGTTAACACAATCAACGTAACAGGCAAGCTTAAGAGAATGGGCCGTTACGAAGGAAGAAGAGCTTCTTCAAAGAAAGCTATCGTAACCCTTGCTAAGGGTTCAAAGACTATTGAGTTCTTTGATATGTAATTATAGAAATAGGAGGAAAGTATAATGGCTATCAGAAGTTTTAAGCCTACCTCTCCTGCAAGAAGACACATGACAGTTTCTGACTTCAGTGAAATCACTAAGTTTGAGCCAGAACGTTCATTATTAGCTTCAAAGAAAAAGAACGCAGGTAGAAATTCATATGGTAGAATTACTGTTCGTCACAGAGGCGGCGGTAACAAGAAAAAATACAGAATTATCGACTTCAAGAGAAATAAGGACGGAATGCCAGCTACAGTTATTGGTATCGAATACGATCCAAACAGATCAGCTAACATCGCTCTTATCCAGTACGAAGACGGTACAAAGGCTTACATTTTGGCACCGGTTGGTCTGACAGACGGTCACATCGTTGTTTCAGGCGAAGGCGCAGATATTAAGCCGGGTAACGCATTATTCTTAAAGGATATCCCTGTTGGTACACTTATCCACAACATCGAGCTTTATCCTGGTAAGGGTGCTCAGCTTGTTCGTTCAGCTGGTACATCTGCTCAGCTTATGGCTAAAGAAGGAAAGTATGCACAGGTTAGACTTCCATCCGGCGAAGTAAGAATGGTTCGCTTGGATTGTAAGGCAACAATCGGTCTTGTAGGAAATCAGCAGCACGAAAACATTTCTATCGGTAAAGCCGGCAGAAAGCGTCACATGGGTTGGAGACCTACAGTTCGAGGCGTTGTAATGAACCCGAACGATCACCCTCACGGCGGTGGTGAAGGTAAATCTCCTATCGGTCGTCCTGCACCGGTTACTCCTTGGGGTAAGCCAGCACTTGGTCTTAAGACTAGAAAGACTAAGAATAAGACTGATAAGTTTATCGTTAAGAGAAGAAACGCTAAATAATTAAAGGAGGAATTCAATAATGGGTAGATCACTTAAAAAAGGACCTTTCGTGGAAGAGCGTTTAATGAAGAGAATTGACGCAATGAACGCTGCAAACGAAAAAAAGGTTGTTAAGACTTGGTCAAGAGCTTCTACAATCTTCCCTGAAATGGTTGGACACACAATCGCTGTTCATGACGGAAGAAAGCATGTCCCTGTATTCATCAGCGAAGACATGGTAGGACACAGACTTGGCGAATTTGCTCCTACAAGAACATTTAAAGGTCACGTTGGAGCTAAAACATCCAGATAATTTAAAACTGATTGAAACGCTGTATCGGTACGAACTCCTCGTGCCGGTAGGCTAACCAATATGTTTTAAGAACTTATATTAAAAGAATATAAATCCTAAAACTTGAAAGGAGGATTCCATATTATGGAAGCACGCGCTAGTGTAAAATACGCTCGTATATCATCGAGAAAAGTTAAAATTGTTCTTGACCTAATAAGAGGCAAGGATGCAGGTTATGCAATGGGTATCCTAAAGAATACACCAAAGGCAGCCAGCGAAATTCTTGAAAAATTATTGAAGTCAGCTATGGCTAATGCTACTAACAACTTCGGCATGGACGCATCAAAGCTTTATGTTGCAGAATGTTATGCAACTCAGGGCCCAACTCTTAAGAGAGTTCAGCCAAGAGCACAGGGCAGAGCCTTCAGAATTTTGAAGAGAACAAGCCATATCACTTTAGTTTTAAAGGAAAAAGAATAATTTAAGAAGGAGGTAAATCCTAATGGGACAAAAAGTTAATCCGCACGGTCTTAGAGTCGGTATCATTAAGGACTGGGATTCTAAGTGGTTTGCAGGTAAAAAAGAATTCGGAGACCAGTTGGTTGAAGATTACAATATTAGAAAATTTGTCAAGAAGTCTTGCTATGACGCTGGAGTTTCCAAGATCGTTATAGAAAGAAAGCAGAACAAAGTTTACGTTACATTATACGTTGCAAAGCCAGGCTTTGTAATCGGTAAGGGCGGCGCTGAAATCGACAAGTTGAAGACTCAGCTTGAAAAGATGACAAAGAAGAGCGTTAACGTAAATATTATGGAAGTTAAAAACCCTGACACAAACGCTCAGCTTGTTGCTGAAAACATCGCAGCTCAGCTTGAAAAGAGAATTTCTTTCAGACGTGCTATGAAGCAGGTTATGGGAAGAGCTATGAGATGTGGCGTTAAGGGTATCAAGACAGCAGTATCAGGTCGTGTAGGCGGCGCTGAAATTGCACGTACAGAACAGTATCACGAAGGTACTATTCCACTACAGACTTTGAGAGCTGATATCGATTACGGTTTTGCAGAAGCTGCAACAACATACGGTATCCTCGGCGTTAAGGTTTGGATTTACAAGGGTGAAGTTCTGGCAGAGTCTGCACCTAAGAGAGAGGAAAGACAGCCAAGAAAGCCAAGACCTGAACGCAAAGCGAAGGGAGGCAATAAATAATGTTATTACCTAAGAGAGTTAAGTATAGAAGAGTTATGCGTGGCAGAATGAAGGGAAAGGCAACACGTGGCAACGTTGTATCAAACGGTGAATTCGGTTTGCAGGCATTAGAGCCATCATGGATCACTTCAAGACAGATTGAAGCAGCCCGTATCGCTATGACAAGATACACAAAGCGTGGCGGTCAGGTTTGGATCAAGATTTTCCCAGATAAGCCAATCACACAGAAGCCTGCTGAAACACGAATGGGTTCAGGTAAGGGTTCTCCAGAATACTGGGCAGCAGTTGTTAAGCCGGGCAGAGTTATGTTCGAAATCGGCGGCGTTTCAGAAGAAGTCGCTCGTGAAGCTCTTCGTCTTGCTATGCACAAGCTACCAGTAAAGTGCAAATTTGTAAAACGTGAAGAGAAGGATGGTGAATAAGAATGAAAGTAACTGAGCTTAGAGAACTTGCTACAGAAGAGCTTGTAACAAAGCTTGCAGAAAATAAGCAGGAACTATTCAACTTAAGATTTCAGCACGCTATAAACCAGCTTGATAATCCTAAGAAAATAGCAGAAGTAAAGAAAACTATCGCTCGTATAAAAACCATCATTCATGAAAGAGAATTAGAGGATTCTGCAATCTGATGAAGGTTTAATACATTGGCTTGTATGAAAGGAGGCCTATACAGTGGAAAGAAATACCCGTAAGGTAAAGATCGGAAAAGTAATCAGCAACAAAATGGATAAGACAATCGTTGTTGCTATTGAAGAAAGCGTAAAGCATCCGCTTTATAGCAAGGTTATTAAAAGAACTTACAAGCTGAAGGCACACGACGAAGAAAATGTTTGTGGCATCGGCGATAAGGTAAAAGTTATGGAAACAAGACCTCTATCAAAGGATAAGAGATGGAGATTAGTTGAGATTGTTGAAAAGGCACAGTAATTTTACTTGCCAGAAGGAGGAAAGAACATGATACAACAACAGACACGCTTAAAAGTTGCCGATAACACAGGCGCTAAAGAAGTTATGTGTATTCGTGTTATGGGCGGTTCTAAGAAAAGATATGCAGCCGTAGGCGATGAAATCATCTGTTCTGTTAAGAAGGCAACACCAGGTGGCGTTGTTAAAAAGGGTGATGTTGTAAAGGCTGTTGTAGTCAGAACTGTAAAAGAAACAAGACGAGCTGACGGTTCTTATATAAGATTTGACGAGAATGCTGCTGTAATAGTAAAGGATGACAAGAACCCAAGAGGTACTCGTATATTCGGACCTGTTGCAAGAGAGCTTCGTGAAAAAGACTATATGAAGATTTTGTCATTGGCTCCAGAAGTTCTTTAATAGGAGGTAAATACGATGAAAAAGATGCATGTTAAACGCGGTGATATCGTAAAAGTTATCTCCGGAAAAGATAAGGGTAAAGAAGGCAAGGTTATGGTAGCTTTCCCTGAAGAAGGAAAGGTTATCGTTGAAGGCGTTGCAATGGTTAAAAAGCACCAGAAAGCAAGAGCACAGGGACAGGAAAGCGCAATCATTACAAAGGAAGCTGCAATCGATGCTTCAAACGTATTGCGTGTATGCTCAAAGTGCGGCAAGGCAGTAAGAACTGGCGTTAAGGTTTTGGAAGACGGTTCAAAGGTAAGATACTGCAAGAAGTGCGAAGAAGTATTTAACGACTAATTTAACGGAAGGAGGCAAAACAGACAATGTCAAGAATGCAAGAAAAATATAAGAACGAAGTTGCTCCTGCACTTATGGCAAAGTTCGGCTATAAGAGCACAATGCAAATTCCGAAGCTTGAAAAGATTGTAATCAACATCGGTATGTCAGACGCAAAGGAAAATCCGAAGGTAATTGAAGCTGCTATGAACGATTTAGGACTTATTACCGGTCAGAAAGCCGTTGTTACAAAGGCAAGAAAATCAGTTGCTAACTTCAAACTTCGTGAAGGCATGAACATTGGATGTAAGGTAACATTAAGATCTGAAAAGATGTATGAATTCTTAGACAGATTATTTAGTATAGCACTACCTCGTGTACGTGACTTTAAGGGAATCAATCCTAATTCATTTGACGGAAGAGGTAACTATTCTTTAGGTATTAAAGAACAGCTTATCTTCCCTGAAATTGACTACGATAAAATTGATAAAATCAGAGGTATGGATATTATCATGGTAACAACTGCAAAGACCGATGAAGAAGCTCGTGAGCTATTAAGCTTGATGGGTGCTCCATTTGTTCGTAGCTAATAAGGAGGAAAAGAATTATGGCAAAAAGATCTATGGTTGTTAAACAACAGAGAACGCCTAAACATTCAACTCAGGGCTATTCAAGATGCAAAATCTGTGGCAGACCTCACGCTTATTTGAGAAAGTTCGGCATTTGCCGTATCTGCTTCAGAGAATTGGCTTACAAGGGCCAGATTCCAGGCGTTAAGAAGGCAAGTTGGTAATAATAGGTAAAACAATCTATTCCCGATATATTTCGGAAGGAGGTAAATATAATGCAAATAACTGATCCAATTGCAGATATGCTAACTCGTATCAGAAATGCTAACACAGCAAAGCACGAAACAGTTGACATTCCTGCATCAAATATGAAGAAGGCTATTGCAGAAATCCTTAATAATGAAGGCTACATCAAGGGCTATCAGATTATCGAGGATGGTAAGCAGGGCGTTATAAGAGTTACACTTAAGTACACAAGCAATAAGGAAAAGGTTATCAGCGGTATCAAGAGAATTTCTAAGCCAGGTCTTAGAATGTACGCTCCGGCTGATGAACTTCCAAGAGTTTTGAAGGGTTTGGGAATTGCTATCATCTCAACTTCAAAGGGTATCATGACTGATAAGGAAGCAAGAAAGCTTCACATCGGTGGCGAAGTATTAGCTTTTGTTTGGTAATTAAGACGTTTTGTGTTATTTCCTGAAAGCACAAAATAGAGAAATTTTTAAGGAGGAAAAGACTTATGTCAAGAATTGGTAAAATGCCTATTCCGGTACCAGCCGGCGTAACAGTTACAATAGGCGCAGGCAATGAAGTGACAGTTAAAGGCCCAAAGGGTACTTTATCACGTGTACTTCATGCTGATATGATTATTAAATCAGAAAACAACGAAATTATTGTTGAGCGTCCAAGTGAGGAGAAGATGCACAAAGCACTTCACGGCCTTACAAGAACACTTATCAATAACATGGTTGTTGGTGTAACCGAAGGCTTCAAGAAAGAACTTGAAATCAACGGTGTTGGTTACAGAGCACAGATGCAGGGCAACAAGCTTTGTCTTACACTTGGATACTCTCATCCGGTTGAGTACGTAGCTTGTGACGGCGTTACAATTGAAGTTCCTGCTCCTAACAAAATCATTGTTTCAGGTGCAAACAAGGAACACGTTGGTGCAACTGCTGCTAAAATCAGAGAATACAGACTACCTGAACCATACAAGGGCAAGGGTATCAAGTATATCGATGAGGTTATCAGACGCAAAGAAGGTAAAGCAGGTTCTAAGAAGAAATAATAGAAAGGAGTGTTCTTAAATGATAAACAAGAAAAATAGTAATGTTGCAAGAATTAAGCGTCATCAAAGAGTCAGAAAGAACATCTCCGGTACAGCGGAGAGACCTCGTCTGAACGTATACAGAAGCTTAAATCACATTTATGCTCAGATTATAGATGACACAAAGGGTATCACCTTGGTTAGTGCTTCAAGCATGGACAAAGACTTTTCAGCATACGGCGGAAATATCGAAGGCGCAAAGGCTGTAGGTAATGCAGTTGCTAAGAAGGCTTTGGAAAAAGGCATTAAGGCCGTTGTATTCGACAGAGGCGGATACATCTATCACGGTAGAGTTGCAGCTCTTGCAGAAGGTGCAAGAGAAGGCGGCTTGGAATTCTAATTAAAGGAGGAAAAACTTGTGGCTGAAAGAATAGATGCAGCAACACTTGATCTTCAGGAAAAATTAGTTGAAGTTAACCGTGTTGCGAAGACAGTAAAGGGCGGTAGAACAATGCGTTTTTCAGCATTGATGGTAGTCGGTGACGGCAACGGTCATGTTGGATGCGGTATTGGTAAGGCAACTGAAATCCCTGACGCAATCAGAAAGGGTATCGAAGATGCAAAGAAGAATATGATTACCGTTTCTTTAGACGGAACAACAATTACACACGAAACTATCGGAGAATTTGGTGCAGGAAGAGTACTTTTAAAGCCTGCTAAAGAAGGTACCGGAGTTATCGCCGGCGGTGCAGTTCGTGCTGTTGTAGAACTTGCCGGAATCAAAGATATCAGAACAAAATGCTTGCGTTCAAACAACAAGAAGAATGTTGTTAAAGCAACAATCGCCGGTCTTGCCAGCTTGAAGGAGCCTGAAGCAGTTGCTAAGCTCCGTGGCAAGGAAGTTGACCAAATCTTAGGTTAAGGAGGCCAGTGCATTATGTTAAAGGTTAAATTAGTAAAGAGCACAATCGGTTGCAAGAAAGACCAGATCGCAACTGTTGCAGCTTTGGGACTAAAGAAAATCAGAGATGTGAAAGAACACAACGATACTCCTCAAATCAGAGGTATGATTAACAAAGTTTCTCATCTTGTAGAAGTTGAGGAAAACTAAACTTAAATTGATAAGAAGGAGGTGTAGCAAATGAGATTGGATGAACTTAAACCTTCAGAGGGTTCAAGATTTGAATCAAAGAGAGTAGGTAGAGGTATCGGTTCAGGTACCGGAAAGACATCAGGAAAAGGTCATAAGGGTCAGAACGCACGTTCAGGCGGTGGCGTAAGACCAGGCTTTGAAGGTGGTCAGATGCCTCTTTACAGAAGACTTCCAAAGAGAGGCTTCACTAATATATTTGCTAAAAAGTATGTTACTGTTAACGTAGAAGTTTTAGAGAAATTCGAAAACGGAACAGAGGTAACAGCTGAAGTTTTGAAAGAAGCTGGAATTATTTCCAAAACTCTTGACGGTGTTAAAATTCTTGGCAGAGGTGAAGTAACAAAGAGCCTTACAGTAAAGGTTGCAGGTTTTACTGCATCTGCTAAAGAAAAGATCGAAAAGGCCGGTGGAAAGGCAGAGGTGATCTAATATGTTTAATACAATTAGAAATGCTTTTCACGTTCCGGAACTACGTAAGAAAATTTGGTTCACATTAGCTATGATGCTTGTTTTCAGATTTGGTGCACATATTCCTGTACCATTCCTTTCAAAGGAAGCTATGGAAGCATTCTTAGGCGGTGGCGGAGCAGATTTGTTCTCACTATTTAACGTATTTACCGGTGGTGCTTTTGCAAACGCAACCGTTATGGCACTTGGTGTATCTCCATACATCAATGCGTCAATCATTATGCAGCTTTTGGCTGTAGCAATTCCTGCACTTGAAAGACTTTCAAAGGAAGGGCTTGAAGGCAGAAAGAAAATCAATAAGATTACAAGATATGTAGGTATTATCCTTGCTTTCGTTCAGGGTGCGGGACTTTATGTAACACTTCATAATATGGGTGTTGAAAATCCTGGTCTTGAAGTTATTAAAAATGAAGGTTTGTTGACATTCTTTATCATCACACTTACATTTACAGCAGGTACTGCATTCGTTGTATGGCTTGGTGAACAGATTACTGAAAAGGGTATCGGAAACGGTGTTTCTCTTATTATCTTTGCAGGTATCATCTCAAGCATTCCGTCAGGAGCTGTTATGATTTACAATCAGTTCTTGGCAAACGGCGTAAGAACATTCGGAAACATCCTTATCGCCGTTGGTATTTTGCTAATTGCAATTCTTGCTATTGTATTGGTAGTATTCTTTGACGCTGCAGAACGTAGAATCCCGGTACAGTATGCAAAGAGAGTAGTAGGAAGAAAGATGTATGGCGGTCAGAGCACAAACATTCCTATTAAGGTTGTTATGGGCGGCGTTATGCCAATCATCTTTGCATCAAGCATTATGGCTTTTCCTGCAACAGTCGTAAGACTTCTATCAAGCGGTAGCCTTCCTCAGGCAGGAATTTGGTATAAGGTTTTAGGCTGCTTGACAGCAGGATATGGCCCGGCTTGGACAGACGCTATTTATGCGGTACTATACTTCCTACTGATAATCTTCTTCACATATTTCTATTCAGCTATTCAGTTCAACCCAATTGAAATGGCTAATAATATGAAGAAGTCAGGCGGATATATTCCAGGCTACAGACCTGGTAAGCCTACAAGCGACTATATCGCAAAGGTTGCATCAAGACTTAACCTGACAGGCGCATTCTTCTTAGGAATTATAGCTGTTCTTCCGGTTATCTTGGGCGCAGCGTTCGGTATACAGGGTATTCAGATCGGCGGTACATCACTTCTTATTATGGAAGGTGTTGCGTTAGAAAGCGTACGTCAGATTGAATCACAGCTTGTTATGAGAAACTATAAAGGATTTTTAGAGTAATAAAAGAGAGGCGGCAAACATTATGAAGCTTATACTATTAGGGCCTCCGGGTGCCGGAAAGGGTACACAGGCCGAGGTACTAACGAAGAAACTTGGAATAGAGACTATTTCAACAGGTGTAATGCTACGAGCTGCCATGAGAGACGGAACAGAGCTTGGTAAACTTGCTAAAGAGTATATCGACCAGGGAAAGCTTGTTCCGGACGAAGTTGTCGTTGGAATTGTAAAGGAAAGACTGTCACAGGATGACTGCAAAAACGGTTTCATCCTGGACGGCTTCCCAAGAACAATCCCGCAGGCAGAAGCTCTTACTAATGCCGGAGTCACCATTGACAAGGTTTTATCCTTGGAGGTTGATGACGAGATAATCGTTGAAAGACTTACAGGCAGAAGAGAATGCAAGGCTTGTGGAACACCTTATCACATTAAGAATAAGCCGGTTCCTGAAAGCGGAAAATGCGTTTGCGGCGGCGAAATCATTCAGCGTGCTGATGACAACGAAGAAACTATAAGAAACCGAATTAAAGTTTATCACGAACAAACAGAGCCAATTAAAGAATACTACGCATCTTTAGGAAAAGTGGTTAGTGTTGATAGCGCAGGCACTGTTGAAGAGGCAAACGCTGCAGTATGCGCGGCGCTTGGCATTGAATAATAGGAGTAGCAATGATTACTATTAAATCAAAGTCTGAAGTCGAGAAAATGCGAATTGCTGGGAAGATTACAGGCGATGCATTAAGATTAATAGAAAAACATATAAGACCCGGAGTTTCAACTCTGGAGCTTGATAAAATTGCTTACGACTTTATAAAGAAACAGGGTGCCACACCATCGTTTCTAAACTACAACGGATTCCCGGGAAGCATTTGCGCATCCCCGAACAGTTGGGTGGTGCATGGGATTCCATCAAAAAATATCATCTTAAAAGAAGGCGACATTATAAGCATTGATATGGGAGCCTGCAAAGACGGCTACCATGGCGATGCAGCAAGAACTTATGCAGTCGGAAAGATTTCTGACGAGGCGCAGAGGTTAATTGATGTTACAAAACAAAGCTTTTTTGAAGGCGTCAAGCATGCAACGCACGGTGCAAAAATCGGCGATGTATCAGCAGCCATTCAGGAGTATGTTGAAAAGAATGGATATTCAGTAGTGAGAGACCTGGTTGGACACGGCATTGGAAGAAATCTTCACGAGGACCCGAGTGTCCCGAATTTCGGAAGAGCCGGAAAGGGCGTTAAGCTTGCAGCAGGAATGACAATTGCTGTTGAACCTATGGTTAATGCAGGTGAGTATGACGTGGTTGTGTTGGACGATGACTGGACGGTGCAAACCGAGGACGGAATGTTGTCTGCACACTATGAAAATACAATCCTGATAACCCGTGGCGAGTGTGAGATTTTAACACTTTAGGAAAGGGACTTTAAATGGAAATCGAAAGAGGAAGTCTGGTTTATTCAATAAGCGGACGGGATAAAGGAAACTTATTTCTTGTATTAAAAAGAGATGAAGAGTTTGTTTATCTTGCAGACGGGGACTTACGAAAGGTTGAAAATCCCAAAAAGAAGAAAATTAAACACATAAACAAAACTAACACACTTTTGGAATTTGATTTTGAGAATATTACAAATTCTGATATAAGAAAAATGCTTAAAAAAGTATAATTTAAGGGAGGTAGTAGTCTTGGCAAAGGAAGATGTTTTAGAATTAGAAGGTACGGTTGTTGAAAACCTACCTAATGCTATGTTTAAAGTTGAGCTTGAAAACGGCCATCAGATTTTGGCTCATATTTCGGGCAAATTGAGAATGAACTTCATTAAGATTCTCCCTGGTGATAAGGTGACAATCGAAATGTCACCATACGACCTTACAAGAGGCAGAATCACCTGGAGATCCAAATAAGGAGGAAAAACAATGAAAGTACGTCCATCAGTAAAGCCTATTTGCGAAAAGTGCAAAATCATTAAGCGCAAGGGCAAGATAATGGTTATTTGTGAGAACCCGAAACATAAACAAAAGCAAGGCTGATTTCAATTTTAAAGTTCAAATTTAGTTCCATGTGAACTACATCCATAATTTTAAATGAAATCAAAATGTATATGTTTGGTTATCACAATTAGGCAGTTTACCATAAAAACTGCAAGGTAAAATTTGTTATCGGCGGCGAGTCAGAACGGACTTTTAAAGCAAAATGCTTGCTGCTTATAATATAGAAATTGTGAGATTTATGCTAGTGGAGGTGTAATAATGGCTAGAATAGCAGGTGTTGACTTACCAAGAGACAAGAGAGTTGAAATTGGTCTTACTTATATCTACGGAATAGGCCTAAAGAGCAGCCAGAAGATTTTGGCTCAGAACGGCATAAATCCGGATACAAGAGTAAAGGATCTTACAGATGCAGAGGTTAACTCTCTTCGTGAAACAATTGACAGAGAATATACAGTTGAGGGTGATCTGAGAAGACAGGTTGCTTTAGACATCAAACGTCTGATGGAAATCGGTTGTTACAGAGGAATCAGACACAGAAAGGGCCTTCCGGTAAGAGGACAGAATACAAAGAATAATGCAAGAACCCGCAAAGGTCCGGCAAAGACCATTGCAGGTAAAAAGAAATAATTAAGGAGGGACTCGAAGAATGGCTAAAGTAGCAAAGAAAACTACACGTACACGTCGTCGTGATAGAAAGAACGTTGAAAAGGGTGCAGCTCATATCCGCTCAACCTTTAATAATACAATAGTTACAATCACTGATACTGCCGGTAATGCAATATCATGGGCAAGCGCAGGTGGTCTTGGCTTCAGAGGTTCAAGAAAGAGCACTCCGTTTGCTGCTCAGACAGCTGCAGAGACAGCCGCAAAGACAGCAATTGACCACGGCATGAAGACTGTTGAAGTATATGTAAAGGGCCCCGGTGCAGGTCGTGAGGCAGCAATCAGAGCACTTGAGGCAACA
>JAZOVJ010000056.1:0-25857 GCA_045658645.1 Clostridia bacterium
CGATAACAGAGAATTTAATAAGATACGAAATCAAATCATTTCTGCGGCAAGCGAGAAAAGCGTAGAAAGTAATAATATAGATAATGTCATCAGCAATTTAGTCTTCAATATCTGCAAAGTATTTGAAGGTCGATGTCAGGAAGAGAACAGACAGGAATCTCGCAGGCGACCATATAGTATGGACAAAAAAGAATATGTAAAGCTGGCACAGAAAAAGCAAGCTTTAGGTATCAAGATGGGAGGTTTTTGATAATGGCAAAAACAAAAGTTAGTTTTAGTATAGAGCCAAAGCTTCAGGCTGAGGCAGAATGCTTAATGAAGACTGTGGAATGTAGCTCAATGAGTGAATTCTACGAAAAGGCAGTTCAGTTCTATGTACTGCACTTACACCTTAAGCATAACGAAAGTTATTTCGGTGAAATACTTTCAAAAACACTGGAAGGAATGATTAACAGACTTGGCGACAGAATTGCAAAAATGCAGTTCAAGGACATCGTATCAGGAACTCAATTATTCATGCTGTTAGCAAATGAATATGAGTGGTCTCAGGAATACATAGACGGTGTGTATGGACATGCTGTCGAAGAATCCAAGAAAATTCCATCGGTGAAATTATGGAATGAAGAAAGGAGATACGACTAATGAGTATAGATATCAGAGAAGCCAAGCAGCTTAATCAGAAAAAGAAATCTGATCTGCTAGATGAAATACTAGGCAGATTAGATGTTATCGAAGGCAAGGTTGACAACCTTGCCTCCGAAAAGAGAAGCAAAATCGACGAAACCATAAGAGATGTAAAATCATCAGTTTATAAAATTGAGGATAACATTTATACATCGGCAGACAAACATATGAAACAGATTTTGCTTAGAGTGTTTCAGATATCAGGAGCGATTATTCTATGTACACCGGCTGTCATTGTAACACTTTGGTGGCTCCTATCATTTATATAAGAAAGGATGGTTATATGAAGAAAATTGTTCTTCCAAATTACTATCTTATTTATAAAAGAATAAAGCCCGGCGACACGCCTATTGATAATTTCAAAGGTGCGTATGTGGATGGGAACTTCAATATCTATTACGAAATCGGTAATAAGATATTCAGGACAACATCTCACTTTGCCAGCGATGAAATATCCTTAAGGGACAGAGTAAATAACATCATAAGCCGTGAAGTTTCTTAAAGAACTTCTGTGATTTATCTGGATAACGGCTGTGGTATGTGGTATAATTACTATAGCATTTACACAGCCGTTTCCCTTAAGAGAAAGGAGAATTTAGATGGCAAAAAGAGAAACGGTATGGATAGCAAATTTATATCTAAGGTTATCCAAAGAAGATAAGCGTTCAGCAAATGCAGAAAGCATAAGTATAGAAACACAAAGAATGAAAACATCGAATTTCGCCAACAAAAATAACATTATAATCCGTAAGGAATATGTAGATGACGGTGAATCAGGGGTATTCTTTGAAAGACCTGAATTTCAGGCAATGATGCACGATGTCGAAGAAGGAAATGCCAACTGCATAATCGTAAAAGATTTATCAAGGCTTGGCAGAAATGATGTCCAGGCAAATCTATATTACGAGGACATTTTCATAGCAAGAGGCATTCGGTTTATTGCAATAGATGATGGCGTTGATACATACTTAAATGGTTATCAACAAATTGCAACCTTTAAGAATATGTATAATGCAATGTATCCAAGAGATATATCCGAAAAGACAAGGTCGGCATACAAAACCAAATCGGAATCAGGTTGGTTCCTCGGTGCTAAAGCACCATACGGATATAAAAAGGACCCAACGGACAAGCATCATCTTGTAATTGATGAAGATGTTGCAGATATTGTAAGACATATCTTCGACTTGGCAAAGCAAGGCTATGGGAAAAGGAAAATAACAAAAATACTTCATGAAGAAAAAATCCCTACTCCTGCTGCCTATGCAAAAGCTCAGGGAATGAATCATTACTCTGCTATGACCGCACACGATGATGAATGTTATTGGTGTGATGATACTGTGGGCGATATGCTTATAAACGAGGTTTACATAGGCAATATGGTAAACCACAGAAAAGAAAAACCATTTAAATCTAAAAAGTTCAGGGATGTCCCAAAGGATGAATGGATTGTGGTAGAAAATACCCATGAGCCGATAATTGATAAGCAAACCTTTGACGAAGTGCAAAAACTTCTTGAAAGTCGGGCAAGAGAAACCAAAACAGGCGAAACACAAATCTTTGCAAAGATAATAAAATGTATGGATTGCAAAAAAGCTTTGGTCTTCTCCAATGCAACCAAGTCTTATGTATGCAACACATATAACTTAAAAGGTAAGCAATACTGCCCATCCCATTACATAAGGTATGACGAGTTATATGGCGTAGTCCTTGCTGACATCTATGCAAAGACTGTGATGCTTGAAACCGACAGAGAAGCCTTATATAAAGCGGCACTTAAATGTAACGAGCAAAAGATCATGGCAGAAACTAAGGACAATCAACGAAAGCTTGCAAAAGCCAACAAGAGAATCGGCGAGCTTGAAATCCTGATAAAAAAGACTTACGAAAATTCGGTCTTAGGGAATTTATCAAGTGATAGAATGGCATCACTTCTTGCAGGATACGAAGAGGAACAGGCAGAATTAAAAGCCGAAGCATCAAGAATTGAAAGCGAGCTTAATGAATACCACAAGTCAAAGGATAATGCCATAGACTTTGTAAACTTAATTGAAAAGTATATTGGAATTAAAGAACTCACATACGAGATTCTCCATGAGCTTATAGACAGAATTGAAGTCGGAGAAAAGTATGAATATCAAGGCGAAACTTATCAGGATATAAATATTTATTATAAGTTTGTTGGTACTGTAGAGTTTAACAACGAATTTAATATAGAAAAAGCAGGATAACAAGGCACTCCCTTAAAAAGAGTAACAGTCCTGTCAGGTGCACCAAAAATCAGACTGCTTTTGCAGTCTGTTTTTTTATCCTAAATTATACGCCCAAGAAGCCTTTAACTTCTTTTGTTACAGCCTCATTAAGAGCCACTGCATCTTCCATAGAATCAGCAGATGTTCCAACGTAAAGTTTAACCTTTGGCTCTGTGCCTGATGGTCTTATAAAGAAGTATGTCTTGCCGTCTGAAAGCTCATATTTTAACACATTTGACTTTGGAAGACCTGTACCGTCTTCTTGATAGTCAATAACCTTTTCAACGTCAAGTCCGACAAGCTTCGTAATTGGTTTTGCACGAAGGTCAGAAAGCATCTTTGACATTTTTTCCATACCGTCTTTTCCTGGCATGGTGAAGTTGCTTAAGCTTTCATAGAAATATCCGTACTTTTTGTAGATATTCTGAAGTGCTTCGTAAAGGTTCATACCCTTTGTTCTGTAATATGCAGCCATTTCGGCGATAAGCATTGTTGCAACAACGCCGTCTTTATCACGGGCATAGTCGCCAACTAAGTAGCCGTAGCTTTCCTCAAAGCCGATAAGGTATGAATACTCACCTGTTTTTGTGAACTCAGTCATCTTTTCGCCGATGTACTTAAATCCTGTTAAAAGGCTCATTGTTGCGATGCCGTAAGCGTCTGCAATCTTTGCTGCAAGCTCTGTTGTAACGATTGTCTTAACAACAATACCGTTTTCAGGAAGCTCTCCTCGTTCCTTTTTAGCCTCAAGAATATATTCAACCAAAAGAGCACCTGTCTGGTTTCCTGTCAAAGTTCTGTAAACACCCTCTGAATCACGAACAACGATACCAACACGGTCACAGTCAGGGTCAGTACCGATAATCAAATCAACGTCATTCTTCTTTGCAAGCTCGATTGCGATAGTAAAGCCCTCTGCGTTTTCAGGGTTTGGTGACTTGACTGTAGGGAAGTTTCCATCTTCGTTGTCCTGCTCAGAAACTACAAACACGTTCTTAAATCCAACTCTTTTTAAAATTTCCTTAACAGGACGAGCACCTGAACCGTGAAGCGGTGTATAAACAAGCTTCATTTCATCTGCAACCTGTGGGATAACGTCAGGATTAACCTGTTCCTTTTTGATTGTTTCAAGGTACGCTTCATCAAAGTCGCTGCCCACTATTTCAACAAGACCTTTTGCTTTTGCTTCTTCAAGGTCCATAACCCTAACGTCATTGAAAATGTCGTAGCTATTGATAGCATCTAAAACTATGTCAGCCGCTTCAGGTGGGAACTGACCGCCGTCAGGGCCGTATCCCTTAAAGCCGTTATATTCTTTCGGATTGTGGCTGGCTGTAATCATAACGCCTGCGCCGGTACCAAGATAACGGATACCGAATGAAACTTGCGGAACGGCGTGAACACAAGAGAAAAGATAAGCCTTAACGCCGTTAGCTGCAAGAACTTTTGCAGTTTCCTCGGCAAATATACGGGAGAAGTTTCTTGTATCGTAACCGATTAAAACGCCCTTATCGGCATTTCCTGCATCTTTTATATACTTTGCAACGCCCTGGCTGGCACGGCGAACATTATAAATGTTCATACGGTTTTTGCCCATACCCAGTATTCCGCGAAGACCGCCTGTACCAAATTCAAGTTCACGGTAAAAACGTTCTTCAATTTCAGTTTCATCATCTTTTATTGCAAGAAGTTCCTGTTTTTCTTCTTCTGATAAAAGGTCGCATGAAAGCCAGCGTTCGTAATCTGTTCTGTAATTTGACATAGTAAAAATCCTTTCTTTTTACATAGTGTATAGTAATTGCGATATAGCAAGTACAATCTAAATTATCATATCAGCAGGAAGAGGTGCTGTGATTTTTATGTTCTTTCCCGAAAACGGATGGGGGAATTTGAGAGAGTGACAATGAAGTCTTGTCCGCTCGTTTTGGAGTTCCTTTCCGTATAGGAAATCCCCCAAAATCGGCGTGCCGATATGTGAAAGATGAAGTCTTAACTGATGTGTCCTGCCTGTTTTTGGGAAAAGCCTGACAAGAGAAAGACCGTCCTTTTCTTCTATAACTGCATACTCGGTAACAGCAGGCTTCCCGTCTTTATCAATGCATCTTTTAATAATTCCCTCTTTTTCACGCTTAATCGGTGCATCAATTGTTCCCGACAAAGGTGACGGAACGCCAACACAAACTGCCATATACTCTTTTTCAAAAACGCCATCAATCAGGGACTTTGAAAGTCTGTCCGCAGAAACTATATGCTTTGCAATTAAAACTACTCCTGATGTGTCACGGTCAAGACGCGTAATTGCACGGAAAGTAAAGGGAATATCCTTGTAATAATGCATAACCGCATTTGCCAAAGTCCCTTCATAGTGCCCGATAGACGGATGGGTCGGCATATTTGCAGGCTTATTTACAAGGAGGATATCATCATCTTCATAAAGAATGGAAAGCGGAATTTCATTTGGAACTATGTTATCAGAGCTTACCTCGGGCAGTGATATTTTCAAAAAATCGCCACAGGATACAACCTTATTCACAAACTCCTTTTTGCCGTTTAAGAGAATGCAGTCGCCCTTTTTTAAGGCGGTTATAAGGCTCCCTGAAAAATTCCAGTAATTAGTTAATATAAATTTTATGCTCTTGCCAGAAAAATCATTCCCGACAGTTAAAATAAATTCACGCAAAAATTTCCACATCCTTACATTATGTTATTATACAATATTTAAAACAGAATTTCAATAAAGAAAACTGACTATTTTTGTAAAAAAAATATTGACAAGTAAAATATGGAGTGCTATAATTATTAGCAAATAACAAAAAGGAAGTACGAAAAATGGCAAACCTTCGTAACACATTTGAATACTTTTATGGCTTTACTTATTATTTTGGTAAAGCCTTGTTGTGTTGCTCAGGTAATTTTTAAAATTCATTTTGTATTTTAATGGGGATTACGAGTAACACGTAGTCCCCATTTTTATTTATAAACCATTAAGAAAGAGGAAAGTTACAATGATTTTGGTATTAAAACAAAACTACGACAAAAAACAACTGGAGAACTTAACAAGCTGGTTTCGTGAGAAAAATTTTGATATACATTTGAGTGAGGGTGCTCATACAACAATTCTGGGACTGATTGGTGACACGACTTCGCTTGATACAGATATGCTTGAAAGCATAGATATAGTTGAAAGCGCAAAGCGTATTCAGGAGCCGTTTAAGAGTGCTAACAGAAAGTTTCATCCTGAAGATACAATAATCGAAATCGGAGACGTGAAAATCGGTGGCGGAAATTTTGCTGTTATTGCAGGACCTTGCTCTGTTGAGTCGGAAGAACAGCTTTGCACTATTGCGGAAAAGGTAAAGGAAGCAGGTGCAGGTCTGCTTCGTGGCGGTGCATTCAAACCGAGAACATCGCCGTATGCTTTCCAGGGACTGAGAAACGAGGGTATTGAGCTTTTGCTGAAAGCAAAGAAAAAGACAGGTCTTCCTATCGTTACAGAGATTATGGATTTGTCTCACCTTTCACTTTTTGACGAGGTTGACGTTATTCAGGTTGGTGCAAGAAATATGCAGAACTTCGAGCTTCTAAAGGAGCTTGGACGCACAAATAAACCTATTCTTTTAAAGCGTGGACTATCAAGTACACTGCAGGAGCTTTTGATGAGTGCTGAATACATTATGGCAGGCGGAAACGAAAAAGTTATCCTTTGCGAAAGAGGTATAAGAACCTTCGAAACTGCAACAAGAAACACCCTTGACATTTCAGCAATTCCGTTGCTTCGCCAGCTAACACATCTTCCTGTTATTGTTGACCCGAGTCATGCAACAGGTATTTCAAAGCTTGTAAAATCCATGTCGGTTGCCTCTGCAGCGGCAGGCGCAGACGGACTTATCATTGAGGTACACAACGACCCGCTACACGCTCTTTGTGATGGTGCGCAGTCTCTTACACCTGAGCAGTTCTGCGATGTAAAGAACGCAGTTGATGCGATTTTGCCGTTTGCTTCAAGATAACAGCAGGTGAAACGAATGAAAATACTGATTGTCGGTCTGGGACTTATCGGAGGCTCACTTGCAAAAGCCTTTAAAAAGTTTACGGACTATGAAATAATTGGACTTGATAAAGACGAAAATGTCGTAAAAAAAGCCGTAACAAATAAAGATATAGACAAAGCCTTTGACGGAAATTTTGACGGTATTGACATTATTATTTCGGCACTTTTTCCAAGGGATACAATAAATTTTCTTAAAGAAAATGCCAAAAATATTGATAAAACCACTATTGTCACCGACTGTGGCGGTGTTAAGGAAAAGGTTTGTAATGAAATAAAGCCGATAGCCAAAGAAAACGGGTTTACATTCATCGGTATGCATCCTATGGCGGGGATTGAAAAGTTTGGATATGACAATTCTTTCAAAGATTTGTTTTTGGGTGCATCCCTGATACTGACACCATACGATGATACGCCAAAAGAAGCGGTAGAGCGTCTTTCTGATGCCGTTTTAAAAGCAGGATTTTCAAAGGTGAAAATTTCAACACCAAAGGAGCACGATGAGGTTATTGCCTATACATCACAGCTTGCACACGTTGTGTCAGGTGCTTATATAAAGAGTGAAACTGCAAAACGTCACGTGGGATTTTCGGCAGGAAGCTTTCGTGATATGACCCGTGTTGCGCATCTTAACGAGTATATGTGGACCGAGCTTTTTATGGATAACAGTGAGAATTTGGCAAGGGAAACAGATGATTTAATAGAACGGCTGAAAGAATATTCCGATGCCTTAAAAAGTGGTGATAAGGAAAAGCTGTTTAAAATTTTAAGATTGGGAAGAGAACAAAAAGATTTAATTGACAGTCTGTAAAAGGGAGCGAGTTATGAGAAAAGTTCATATAACTGCATCAAATGAATATGACGTTATAATAGGAAAGGGCATTCTTGAGAATTGCGGTAAGCTGATAGGGGAGATTTTCTGTAAGGGAAGATGTGCCATAATTTCTGATGATAAGGTGTATTCCATATATGGAGAAACAGTGAAAAAATCACTTGCTGAAAGCGGATTTTCGGCGGACGTTTTCACATTTCCGAACGGCGAAGGTTCAAAAAACATTTCTACCTATACCGAAATTCTCGAATTTTTGGCAGAAATTGGACTTACAAGAAGTGATTTTATTGTCGCATTAGGCGGTGGCGTTACAGGTGATATGGCAGGATTTTGCGCGGCGACATATCTTCGGGGAATTAAGTTTGTGCAGATACCGACTACTTTTCTGGCGGCGATTGACTCGTCTGTCGGCGGAAAAACGGGTGTGAATTTAAAGGCAGGAAAGAACCTTGTTGGTGCATTTCATCAGCCGGGTCTGGTTATTTGCGACACCGACACCTTTAAAACCTTAGATGAAAAAACATTTGCAGACGGCGTGGCCGAAGCAATAAAATACGGAATGATAAAAGAGCCTGCGCTTTTAGAAAAGCTGGCAGGGGACTTTGACATAGAAGAAGTGGTTGAAATCTGTGTAAAAATCAAGCGTGACGTGGTGGCGAAGGACGAATTTGAACAGGGCGAGCGAAAGCTTTTGAATTTTGGTCATACCATAGGTCACGGTGTGGAAAAATGCAGTAGCTATACCATAACTCATGGTCACGCAGTGGCGATTGGAATGAGCATTATAACAAAGGCGGCAGAAATGTTTGGAATTTGCGAAAAGGGTATAGCAGAAAGCCTTGATGAGCTTTTGGAAAAGTGCGGACTCCCAACAAGTTGCCTATATTCTGCGGAGGAAATATACAGCGTGGCACTTTCTGATAAAAAGCGGGCAGGGGGTTTCATAACACTTGTTCTTCCAAAGCGTGTCGGAGAATGTATCCTGAACACAATCACGGTAGAAAAACTTTTGGAATATATAAAAAAAGGAATTTAGGAAATGAATGTTACGATAAAACCAACCAGCCTTAACGGTGTGGTGAGGGCGGTTTCGTCAAAGTCGGACGGACACAGAAAAATCATCTGTGCCGCACTTTCTGAAAAAGAAACCGAAATTGTTATAAATAACATATCTGATGACATAGAGGCAACGCTTTTTGCGATAAGAAGTCTTGGCGGTGACTTTGAAATGATAGAAAACGGGGTTTTGATAAAGCCTGTTTCAGAAAAAAAGCACAAAGTCAGTCTTGATTTTCGCGAAAGCGGTTCAACAGCGAGATTTTTGCTGCCGATAGCAACTGCAGTTTGCGAAAATGTGGAATGTATCGGCAGGGGAAGACTCCCTGAAAGGCCATTTGGTGAACTGACAAGCCAACTTCGAAAAAACGGTGTTACGGTTTCGGCAGACAATCTGCCGATGACTGCAAACGGATTTTTGAAAAGCGGAGTATTTGAGCTTCCCGGAAACGTAAGCTCGCAGTATATATCAGGACTTTTGTTTGCACTGCCGATGCTTGACAGGGAAAGCAAAATCAGGCTTACATCACCGCTTATGTCTGCACCATACGTTGATATGACACTTGATGTGCTTTCAAAGTTTGGTGTTGAGATTGAATACATGAAAAATGAGTATATTGTAAAACCGCAGAAATTTGTAAGTCCACAAAAGCTTGAAGTCGAGGGCGACTGGTCTGCAGCGGCATTCTGGGTGGTGGCGGATAAAATCTGCGGAAACGTTAAAATAGAGGGAATGAACCCTGACTCCCGTCAGGGCGACAGGATAATCACAGAAATTTTAGACAAAACCGAAATTGATGCAACAGATATTCCGGATTTAGTTCCGATTTTAGCGGTGCTTGCGGCATCAAGAGTGGGAAAGACAAGAATTTTCGGTGCGGAACGTCTTCGTAAAAAGGAGAGCGACAGACTTTATGCAATGACAAAGTGTATAAACGATTTGGGCGGTATGGCAGAGGAAACCGAAGACGGAATGATAATAACGGGAACAGGTGCTTTGGCGGGCGGAAAGGTGGACAGCTTTAATGACCACAGAATAGCGATGTCTTGCGCTATAGCATCTGTAATATGTGAAAATGAAGTAGAAATTTCAGGCGCAGAATGTGTGAAAAAATCATATCCTGCATTCTTTGAAGATTTTAAAAAACTGGGAGGTGTAGCAAGTGTATCAGACAGGTGATAAATTTAAAGTCACAGTTTTCGGACAGTCACATTCTGCCGAAATCGGTGCAACCATTGAGGGTCTTCCTGTAGGGTTTTGTCCTGATATGGAAAAGGTTTATGCCTTTATGGAACGCCGAGCACCGGGAAGAGACAGGTTTTCGACAAAGCGAAAGGAAGCAGATATTCCCGAGATTGTTTCAGGGCTTGCAGATGGTGTTACCTGCGGTTCACCGCTTACTGCTGTAATAAAAAACAGTGATCAAAAAAGCGCTGACTATGAAAACTTAAAGTTGGTTCCGCGTCCCGGTCACGCAGATTATACTGCATATATTAAGTATGACGGCAATAATGATATAAGAGGCGGAGGACAGTTTTCGGGAAGAATGACCGCACCTCTTTGCTTTGCAGGTGCATTGGCACTGCAGATTCTGGAAGAAAAGGGTATTCATATAGGTGCGCATATTGAATCGGTTTATAACGTGAAGGACGACCGATTTACGCCTTATTCAATAACAAAAGAAACTTTAGACAGTGTAAAAACAAAAGAATTTCCTGTTATAAACGATTTTGTGAGAGTGAAAATGGAGGCGGAAATTGACAGGGCAAGGGAAAACGGCGACTCTGTTGGCGGAGTTATTGAATGTGCCGTGGTCGGAATGCCGGTCGGTGTCGGCGGACCGCTTTTTGGCGGAATTGAAGGCGAAATATCCCGAAACATCTTTGCAGTTCCTGCGGTAAAGGGAATTGAATTTGGTGCAGGATTTTCAGCAAGCGTAATGCACGGCTCGGAAAATAATGACGAATTCTATTTTGATAATGATACAGTAAAAACCAAAACCAATAACGCAGGCGGAATTTTAGGCGGGATTTCAAACGGTATGCCGATTGTGTTCAGAGTTGCAATAAAGCCAACGCCCTCCATTTCAAAAGAACAAAATTCAGTTAACTTAAAAACAGGCGAATGCGAAAAGCTTGTAATACGTGGTCGCCACGACCCGTGCATTGTAAAACGTGCGGTTCCTGTAATTGAGGCGATGGCGGCGATTACAATACTGAATATGTTGGGAAATTAAGGAGATGGAAAAAATGAATCTTGAAGAAGCAAGACAGAAGATTGACAGTATAGATAAGGAGCTTATACGGCTTTTTGAAGAAAGAATGAATGCAGTTTGTGACGTTGCAAGATACAAAAAGGAGAATGGCATTCCTATCTACAACGGACAACGTGAACGTGAAGTGATAAATAAGGTTACAAATGAAGTGCCTGATGACCTTTCACTTTATGCCAGAATTTTATATAACACACTTTTCTCTGTAAGCCGGGGCTACCAGACAAAGATGATAGACGGCGAGTCGAAGACAGTGGATAAAATCAAAGCCGCACTTGAATCTACAGAAAATATGTTACCGCAATCTGCGGTTGTTGCTTGTCAGGGAACAGACGGCGCTTACTCGCAGAAGGCTTGTGAAAAGCTGTTCAAAAATCCATCGGTTATGTTCTTTGATACTTTTAAAGGTGTTTTAGATGCAGTTTCAATGGGAATGTGCAGATATGGCATTCTTCCGCTTGAAAACAGTGTTCACGGAACGGTAACGGAGGTTTATGACCTTTTGAGCTTATATGATTTTTCAATAGTTAAAGTTGCAAAAATACAGATAAATCACGTTCTGGCGTCAAAGAAAAATGGCGCAAAGATTAATGAAATCTGCTCACACAGACAGGCTATCGGTCAGTGTGATAAGTACATAAAGAGCCTTAAGGGAGTTAATATAACACAGTATGACAACACCGCTACGGCGGCACAAATGGTGGCAAATTCTGAACGTGATGATTTGGCGTGCATCTGCTCAAAAGAATGTGCTCAAATCTACGGACTTCACGTTATAGATGATAACATTGTTGACAGCGACAATAACTACACAAGGTTTATCTGCATTTCAAAGAGTGCAGAAATTTATCCGGGTAGTGATAAAATCAGTTTTGTTATAACACTACCGCATACTGCAGGTTCACTGTATAGCGTTATGAGTAAGTTTGCGGCGGCGGGAATTAACCTTACAAAGATTGAATCCCGACCGATTGCAGGCCGTGACTTTGAGTTTGAGTTCTATTTTGAGGTTGAAGCATCGGTTTATTCAGAAGAGCTTTATGCGGTTTTATCCGAAATGGAAAACTCTGACGAAAAGTTCAAGTTCTTCGGTTGTTACCGAGAGGTATAAATTTTTGTTGACAAATGACGGAATATATTATATAATGTCCTTGTCGAATAAAGGGGAGTAGCTTGCAAGTTACTTGTTACAAATGGCGTCAGTACGGCGAAAGCCCGCTATTGTATTAAAAAGCGAGACTTTTATCACAGTTTTTTTGCTGTGATAAAAGTCTTTTTTATTTGATTTCAAAAGAAAAGGAAGGTATTGAAAAATGGAAATTTTGTTACAGCTTTTACTTCTTGTGATTGGTTTTGTGATGCTGGTTAGAGGTGCAGACTGGTTTGTTGACGGTGCGTCAGGAATTGCCGCCAAACTAAAAATACCGCAGCTTGTAATTGGTCTTACAATTGTTGCTATGGGTACAAGCGCACCTGAGGCGGCAGTTAGTGTAACTGCGGCACTAAAAGGAAATGCAGGAATAACAATCGGGAACATATTGGGAAGTAATATTTTAAATATTCTGATTATTCTGGGAATTTCAGGGGTTATAACGTCACTTGCTGTTGCAAAATCAACAATAAAGATAGATATTCCTGTTGTTTTGGCTGCAACCGGTCTTCTTTACTGGACAGGATATGACGGAAAAGTATCATTATGGGAAGGCATCTTGTTTTTAGCGTTTTTTGTACTTTACATAGGATACCTGATGTATGTTGCATTTAAGGAAAGGAAACAAAATGATGAAGACGTAAAGGAACTTTCGATTATAAGAGCCTGCGTTTTGACCATTATCGGCTTGTTTTTTATAGTATGGGGCAGTGACATAACGGTTGATGCGGCTACAAAGATAGCAAAGATTTTAGGACTTTCTGAAAGATTCATTGGTCTTACAATCGTGGCTTTGGGAACATCTCTTCCTGAACTTTTCACATCAGTAATGGCTGCAAGAAAAGGAAATGCTGATATTGCCATCGGAAACATAGTGGGAAGCTGTATATTCAACATCTTGTTTATTATAGGTCTTTCAGCTTTGATAATTCCGGTAGAGTTTTTGCCGGCATTCCGTTTTGACGCCATTATAGCAGCTCTTTCGACAGTGATGCTTTTTGTATTTGTTTTGAAAAACAAAAGATTAGATCGCTGGGCAGGAGTGTTGATGCTTGTTTCATATGCAGCATACTTTGCTGTAATCTTATAATTAAAAAGAGTTGAAATCCTTTTCGGGATTCCAACTCTTTTTTATATAATCTCGCCGATGAAATTACCGCCTTTGATTTCTTTTATCAGAACATTTTTATAAATACCGGATAAGTCTTCATCTGTTTTAACCAGTACATTCTGATAGTTGGCGGTTTTGCCTTCAAAATATCCGCCCTTTACAGACTGTTCAAACAGAACTTCCTTGGTATCACCCAAAAATTGTTCCATAAATGCACGCTTTGACTTTCTGCAAATTTCCATAATTCTTTTGCTTCGTGACTCTTTAACTTCAGGTGACACCTGATTTTCGAATTTTGCAGCAGGAGTTTTGGGGCGTGGTGAATACTGGAAAATGTGTGCATCTGCAAAAGCAACCTTTTCTGCAAAAGCACAGGTCTTTTCAAATTCCTCGTCTGTTTCACCGGGAAAGCCTACCATAATATCAGTGGTTATTGCAACTTCAGGGAAATGGTTCCGTAATCCCGCTACAATCTTGTAGTATTCATCTGTGGTGTATTTTCTGTTCATTCGTTTTAAGGTTTCATCGCAACCTGATTGAAGTGATAAATGAAAATGCGGACAAAGCTTATCAAGTCCCTTAATTTTTTTCGCAAATTCTTCGTTTAGTGTCATTGGCTCGATAGAGCTTAAGCGAAGCCTTTTTATGCCGTCTATATTGTTGGCATTGCATAAAAGGTCGGAAAGCCTTTCCGATTTAGTGTCAAGCCCATAGGATGCGATGTGTATGCCTACATAGGTAATCTCGGTAAATCCTTTTTCTGCAAGGCGCTTTGTTTCTTCAATAACCTCGCAAAAATCACGGGAGCGGATAGGGCCTCTTGCATAAGGGATTTTGCAATAGGAACAGAACTGATTGCAACCTTCCTGAATTTTTATATATGCAC
Source organism: Clostridia bacterium (assembly GCA_045658645.1). Taxonomy (GTDB): domain Bacteria; phylum Bacillota; class Clostridia; order UBA1381; family UBA1381; genus UBA1738. Next base: position 14,293 of record JAZOVJ010000056.1, read on the forward strand.
GGGTTCTGTCGCCGAAAGTGGAGAGGGACAGGCTTTCAAAGGTATGACACTTCATAATGTCCTCAACCTTTGATTGCTTTTTATTACCTGTGTTTTCTTCGTAAATGCGGACGATGTCGCCTCTGTCTTTCGTGCCAAGCACAAGGTTAACGCCATCGATTTTTAAAACCTCATCAGGTGCAACCTGAGAATAACAGCCTGCAACAATCACAAAAGCATCGGGATTTGATTTTTTTGCCCTGCGGATAATCTGACGTGATTTTCTGTCGCTCATACCTGTTACGGTACAGGTATTTATGACATAAATATCGGCAAAACTGTCATAATCTGTAATTTCATATCCGCTATTTAAAAACAACTCACTCATGGCCTCGGTTTCATACTGATTAACCTTACAGCCTAAAGTGTAAAATGCAACTTTTTTCATCATAACCTCTCAAACTGTATAAAATAATACAAGAATTATATGCTTATTATATAAAATTAATTTAATTTCTGCAAGTACCCTTGACTAAATTTAGAAAAAGTTGTATGATAATATATGGAAATTGAATTTCAAACCAAATTTTAGGAGGAATAGAAAATGAAAGAATTTAATATTGTGCTAAATTCCGTTGACACAGTTAAGGATTTTGTAAACATTGTTGCAAAATACAATTTTGATGTAGACTTAACATCAGGCAGATATGTAGTTGATGCAAAGTCAATTATGGGTATTTTCAGTCTTAACCTGTCAAAGCCGATTAAGGTTGAAGTTCACAGCGATGATTGTGCAAAGTTTGTAGATGAGGTTGCACGATTTATCGTTGAATAATTGATGAATTATAATCAGCAGGCTTTGTCTGCTGATTTTTTAACACAAGAGGTAACAAAATGATTATTGATTTTAATAAAGTTAAAATGTCAAAAGCCACCGAGTTCCTCGGCGGGAAAGGCGATTTTTTTATAAAGAGCGTAGCTGATGAGTTGAATAACATTATGTGCGATGTTCTTTCTCCCGGTGCATCTGTCGGATATCACAAGCATGTGGTGGACAGCGAGATTATGCTTATTTTAAAGGGTACAGGCGAAGTTAAGTATGACAATGAAGTTATTAAGATAAAGGCGGGAGAGTGTCACTATTGCCCTAAAGGTCACGCTCACAGCCTTACAAATACATCAAGTGAAGACCTTGTATTCTTTGCAGTGGTTTGCAATCAGTAAGATATGCTTTGCAGCATATCTTTTTTTTGTATAAAAAATTCCTGATTGATAAAAATATCAAAAAAGGGAGGCGACTTGAATTTTGAGAAAAGGAAAACAAACAGTAGACTTTGAAAACCCGCCCACAATTTTTGAAACGGCATCAACTGTCGGGAAAAAAGAGGGTGAGGGGCCGCTTTCAAAAGAATTTGATGTTGTCTTGGAGGATGACTACTATGGTGAGGAATCCTGGGAAAAGGCAGAAAGCAAAATGCAGGAGGAAACGGCACGGTTAGCTCTTTCAAAAGCCAGGCTTGATGAGGAGAATGTAAATTTCATTTTGGCGGGCGACCTTTTAAATCAGTGCGTAGGCGCACACTATGCCATGCGCGAAATGAACATACCGTTTCTTGGTCTTTACGGCGCCTGTTCAACTATGGCGGAAAGTATGATGATAGGTTCAATGCTGATAGCAGGCGGATGTGCTGACAATGCACTGTGTGTAACGTCCAGTCATTTCTGTTCTGCCGAAAAGCAATATCGTTATCCTCTTGAATACGGCGGTCAGCGGGCGCCATCAGCACAGTGGACGGTAACAGGCTCGGGAGCGGCATTGCTTAAAAAGGATGGTGACGGACCTTATATCAAAGCCGTAACCACAGGAAAAATCATTGATATGGGTATAAACGATGTAAACAATATGGGCGGGGCTATGGCAGGCGCTGCAGCAGATACTCTTGCGGCACTTTTTCGGGATACTAAAACAAGCCCTGAAGACTATGATGTGATAGTGACAGGCGACCTTGCAACAGTAGGTTCGGACGTTTTATGTGAGCTTATGGATAAAGAGGGATATAACATTTATCCAAAGCATAAGGACTGCGGAAAAATGATTTTTGATATAAAAGCCCAGGACGTTCACGCAGGAGGCAGCGGTTGCGGGTGTTGCGGGAGTGTATTCTGCGGACACATTTTCAAAGAACTGAAAAGAGGGAATATCAGGCGAATGATACTGATGGCAACGGGGGCGTTAATGAATCCGCAACTTCTGTTTCAGGGCGAAACTATCCCGTCTATTGCCCACGCTCTTATAATAGATACGAAAAGGTGAGTTAAAATGGATTATTTGAAAGCATTTGTTGTCGGCGGACTTATCTGTGTAGTAGGTCAGATTTTGATTGATAAAACAAGGCTGACTCCTGCAAGAATATTGGTTTCTTTTGTATGTCTGGGAGTTGTTCTTCAGCTTTTCGGGGTATACGAGCCACTGGTTGAGTTTGCAGGAGCAGGAGCTACCGTTCCGCTGACAGGCTTCGGGTACACTCTTTGTAAGGGTGTAGAAAAAGCGGTAGCAGAAAACGGATTTCTCGGCATATTTACAGGCGGGTTTACGGCAGGTGCTGCAGGTATATGTGCCGCCTGTCTGTTCGGCGTTTTAGCAGCATTAATATTTAAACCAAAACCAAAGAGTTAAAAACACAGTTCTTTTTGAAAGAACTGTGTTTTTTATTGAAAAAGAAAAATATATATGGTATAATCAAAGAAAAACCAAGTTATTTTCCGGAGGAATCCACAATGAAGAACGTACATATTATATCTCCCACAGTCGTTGGGACAGAGCTCTTAAAAATGCTGAAAAATATGCATCGGGAGATGAGCTTCTTTCCTTTAGCGGAAAAGGTCTGAAACACACTGCATTCAAACATAAAATGGGCGGAAATGATATAATAACAAGATGGGCCAATTACACGGATAAGGAACAGGTTTTAACTGTCGCAAAAACCGAGTTTATAAACAATCTTTACAGAAGTAATGTGGCAGAAGAGAAACTCGAAACCTTAAAGGATGACGGTGAAAAGTGGCATATTACAGTAAAACCTTATGAAATTTTAACTCTTGGCACAGAAAAATGTTGATTTTTTAAAAGAGATGTGTTATAATAAAGTATATTTTTGTTAAAGTGAATAAAAAATAGAAAAATTGGAGGAATCGAAAATGAAGAAATTTTTATCACTAATTTTAGCAGCAGTTATGTGCTTGTCACTTGTAGCTTGTGGCGGTGCAGGCGGAAATGCAGATTATGTAATTGCAACAGATAAGGGCTTCAGCCCATTTGAATTCCAGGATGCTGATGGTAACATTGTTGGTATCGATATGGATATTTTGGCAGCTATCGCAGAAGACCAGGGATTTACATATGACCTTCAGTATGTAGGTTGGGATGCAGCTATCGCTGCTTGCCAGGCAGGTCAGGCTAACGGTATGATCGCAGGTGCTTCAATCACAGATGCAAGAAAAGAATCAGGCTGGATTTTCTCAGATGGTTACTATGATGCAACTCAGGGTATGGCTGTAGCTACTGATTCTGCTATCACAGGTTTTGCTGATCTTTCCGGCAAGAAGGTTGCTGTTAAGAACGGTACAATGAGCAACCAGTATGCTGAAAGCATTAAGAACGAATACGGCTTTGAAGTTGTAACATTCTCAACATCACCTGATATGTATCAGGCAGTTATGGGCGGTCAGGTAGATGCTTGTCTTGATGATACACCAATCTTAAAGTACAACATCAAGATCGGCGAACTTGATATGAAGTATGTTGACGGAACAGAAAATGAACCTGCTCAGTATGGCTTTGCAATCTTTGATGCAGCTAATCAGGAACTTGTTGACAAGTTCAACGCAGGTCTTGAAAATATTAAGGCTAACGGCACTTACGACGAGATTATCGCAAAGTATCTCGGCTAATCATTTAACAAAAATTAACTGTAAGGGCATTGGGGGACCGATGCCCTTATAGAATGTATAGGGAGGCTATTTGCTCTATGAGCCAAATTTTAAATACGTACAGCCCGCTCTTGCTTTCGGCTATGGGACAAACCTTGCTTCTTGCACTTTGGGGACTTCTTTTCGGATGTGTTCTGGGTATAGTTTTTGGTCTATCAAGCGTTGTTGACAACAAGGTTGCAAACGCTATATCCAAGGTATACGTAAACCTTATTCGTGGTGTGCCAATGATTGTTTTGGCATTCTTTGTGTTTTACGGCGTGCCTTACGGACTAAAAACTATATTTGGTACTAACATAGTCTTTTCAGCACTTGAGGCAGGAACAATCTGTCTTGCCCTAAACTGCGGTGCGTATATGTCAGAAATAATCCGTGCAGGAATACAGTCTATACATAAGGGACAGATGGAAGCTGCACGAAGCCTTGGACTGACATACTGGAGATCAATGTTCAGAGTAGTTCTTCCACAGGCTATCAAGAATATGATTCCAAGTATCGTAAACCAGTTTATAATAACACTTAAGGATACATCAATTCTGTCAGTTATCGGTTTTCCGGAACTTGTTAACAAGGCGCAGAATGTTATCGCTATAACCTTTAAGTCATTTGAGGTGTGGACTATTGTTGCAGTTATGTACCTTGTTGTTATTCTTGCACTTCAGCAGGTTGCAAATGCACTGGAAAGGAGCTTGAATCGTGGCAGAAATTAGAAACGTTAAAATTCACGTGGACAACCTTAAGAAAAGCTTTGGAAATCTGCACGTTTTAAACGGTATTTCCACAGATATTTACGAAGGTGAAGTGGTTTGTATAATCGGACCGTCAGGTTCAGGAAAATCCACCTTTTTAAGATGCTTAAATAAGCTTGAAACAATAACAAGCGGACAGGTTGTCGTTGACGGATACCACGTAGACGATAAAAAGATAAACATAAACAAGGTTCGCGAAAACATCGGTATGGTGTTCCAGCACTTCAACCTGTTTAAGAATATGAATGTTCTTCGTAATCTGATGTTAGCGCCTGTTGACCTTAAGAAGATGTCAAAGGAAGAGGCAAAAGCGGAGGCTATGAGACTGCTTGAAAAAGTGGGTCTTACCGATAAAGCCCAGGCGTTTCCGTCACAGCTATCAGGCGGGCAGAAGCAGAGAGTGGCAATAGCAAGAGCACTCTGTATGAAACCTGATATTATGCTGTTTGACGAGCCGACATCAGCGCTTGACCCTGAAATGGTAGGCGAAGTTCTTGCAGTTATGAAAGAACTTGCGCAAGACGGAATGACAATGGTTTGTGTAACTCACGAAATGGGTTTTGCCCGTGAAGTGGCAGACAGAGTTATCTTTATTGATGACGGTGTTATCTTAGAGGAGGGAACACCTGAAGAAATTTTTGATAATCCGAAGCACCCGAGAACCATTGACTTTTTGGGAAAAGTTTTATAAAAAGGCTTCTGATTAAAACCCCGCCTGCGGGCGTGAGAATAAGGTAGCAATTTTGTTATTACGGAAATTACAACCTAAAAGTAGTAATTTCCTGCATAATAAAATAAAGGTGGGTCAAGTATATCTTGACCCATTTGTTTTTTAGGAGAAATTTATGGCACTTTTTGCAATTTCAGATTTGCATCTGCCTTTAGGGGTAGATAAGCCTATGGATATATTTGGAAAGAACTGGGAAAACTATGTAGAACGCCTTGAAGCCAACTGGAAGCAGGTGGTGAAAGCGGACGATACAGTGGTTATGCCCGGTGATTTTTCGTGGGCAACTTATCTTGAAGACGCAAGGGCGGATTTTGACTTTTTAAACGGACTTCCGGGCAAAAAAATCATATTAAAAGGTAATCACGACTATTGGTGGACAACTATGAACAAGCTTAAAAAGTTTGTTGAGGATATGGGGTATAAGGATATTTATTTCCTGCAGAACAATACCTTCGAATATAGGGATATTTCCATTTGCGGAAGCCGTGGCTGGACAACGCCTGCACCGGAGCTTTTCGGCGAGGATAAGAAGATATATGACCGTGAAATTTTAAGGCTTGAGCTTTCCGTAAAAGAGGCAAAACACCCTGATAACATAATCTGTTTCACACATTTCCCGCCGGTTTTGAAGGATTATCAGAATAACGAAATGACGGAATTTTTAAAGAAAAACAATATAAAAAAATGCGTTTTTGGTCATATCCATTCAGGCGGTATAAAAAACGTGTTCGAAGGTGAGCTTGATGGTGTGGAATATACCCTTGTTTCCTGCGATTATCGTGAATTTATGCCTGTTAAAATAGCAGATTAGCCCATAAATTTGGTTTTTTTTAATAAAATACCAAATTAGGCTTGAATTTTAATATATTTGTGGTATAATAATTAGGATATAAAAATGGCGCAGTATGCCGCCGTACAATTAGATGAGGAGGATTTAAACGCAATGGCAGTTAAATCAGAACAAGTAGAAAAAAATCTATTAAAATTAACATTTGAAGTTTCAACTGAAAAGTTTGCAGAAGCAATGAGCAAGGCTTATGCAAAGAACGCAAAGAAATATAACGTTCCTGGCTTCAGAAAGGGTAAGGTTCCAAGAGCCGTTATCGAAAAGTACTACACAGAAGCAGTATTTTATGATGATGCTATCAATATGGTTCTTCCTGAAGCTTACGAAGCGGCACTAAAAGAAGCAAATGTTGAACCTGCTGCACGCCCTGAATTTGACGTTGATGAAATCAAAAAGGGTGAGCCGGTTGTATTCACAGCCTTGGTTACAACAAAGCCGGAAGTTGAACTTGGCGAATATATAGGTATAAAGCTAAATAAAATTGAGCACAATGTAACTGCAAAAGACGTTGATGCAGAAGTTAAGCAGGCTCAGGCAAGAAATGCAAGAATCGTTCCTGTTGAAGGAAAGGCTGCAAAGAAAGGTAATATCGTTACAATCGACTTTGACGGTTCAGTTGACGGCGTAGCATTTGAAGGCGGTAAAGCTGAAGGTTATGAGCTTGAACTTGGTTCAAACACATTTATCCCTGGCTTTGAAGACCAGCTAATCGGCAAGAAGGCAGGCGCAGACGTTGACGTTGTTGTTACTTTCCCTGAAGAATATCACGCACCGGATTTGGCAGGTAAAGAAGCACTGTTCAAGGTAAAAATTCACGACATCAAGGCTCGTGAACTTCCAACAATCGATGACGATTTCGCATCAGAAGTAAGCGAATTTGACACACTTGAAGAATACAAGAAGAGTATCCGCGAAAGATTGGAAGAAAGAGCTGCTGAACAGGTTAAGACAGAAACAGAAAACGCTGTTATTGAAAAGGTTGTAGAGGGTTGTAAGGTAGAAATCCCTGCTGCTATGATTAACGACCAGACAGACAGAATGATGCAGGACTTCGCACAAAGACTTCAGTATCAGGGTATGGACTTTGGAACATATCTTCAGTATACAAGCTCAACTCCTGAAGCATTCAAGGAAAATATGAAGCCACAGGCTGAAAGACAGATTAAGACAACTTTGGTTCTTGAAGCTATTGCAAAGGCTGAAGGCATTGAAGTGGCTGACGAAGACGTTGATTCAAAGATTGCTGAAATGGCAAAGCAGTACAACATGGAAGTTGATAAGCTAAAGAGCTTGATGCAGGATGCTGACATTGACGGAATCCGTGAAGAGCTTGCAATGAACAAGGTTATCGATATGCTTGTTGAAAAGGCAAAGATTACAAAGCCACGTGCTAAAAAGGCAGCACCAAAGACTGAAGACGAAGAAGCTAAGGACGCTGAATAATTAGCATACCGGGGAAGGATAAATAGTAAAGACGCCTATGGGCAGAGTCTTTTAAAGGTGCATAACGCTTTTTGGCGTTATGCTCTTTAAATTAAGAAAGGATGGTAGACTATGAGTTTAGTACCAATGGTAGTAGAACAGACAGGTAGAGGAGAAAGAAGTTACGACATCTTCTCAAGACTTTTAGAGGACAGAATTATCTTCCTGGGTGACCAGGTTAACGATGCAACAGCAAGTCTTGTTGTTGCACAGATGCTTTACCTTGAAAGCAAGGACCCTGATAAGGACATCCAGCTTTATATTAACAGCCCGGGTGGCTCAATCACAGCAGGTATGGCGATTTACGACACAATGCAGTACATAAAGTGCGATGTGTCAACAATCTGTATCGGTATGGCTGCTTCAATGGGCGCATTCCTTTTGACAGCAGGTGCTAAGGGTAAGAGATTTGCTCTTCCAAACAGTGAAATTATGATTCACCAGCCACTTCTTGGCGGACTTCAGGGTCAGGCAACAGACATTCAGATTCATGCAGAAAGAATTATTGCTATAAAGAAGCATCTTAACGAGATTATGGCAGAACGTTCAGGTCAGCCGATAGACGTAATTATGGCGGACACTGAAAGAGATAATTTTATGACAGCCCAGGAAGCAAAAGCCTACGGTCTTATTGACGAAGTTATCACAAGCCGTAACGAAAAATAAAGAGGTAAATTAAATGTCAAAAACAGAGAATATAAATGAGCTAAAATGCTCTTTTTGCGGAAAGGCGGAATCAGAAGTAAAAATGCTTCTTTCGGGTCCCGGTGTGTTCATCTGTGACGAATGTGTTAAACAGTGTCAGCAGATTGTGGCGGGTGACTTTGACGCAAAAGATTTCGGAACACCTGATGACCTTCCAAAGCCAAGAGAGATAAAGGCTATTCTTGACGAGTATGTAATAGGCCAGGAAGAGGCTAAAAAAATTCTTTCGGTTGCTGTATATAACCACTATAAGAGAATTGCAAATCAGGACACGAACGATGTGGAAATTCAGAAGAGCAACATCTTAATGGTAGGACCGACAGGATCGGGAAAAACATTCCTTGTGCAGAATCTTGCAAGAATTTTAAATGTGCCTTTCGCAATTTCCGATGCAACAACTCTTACAGAGGCAGGCTATGTTGGTGAAGACGTTGAAAATATCCTTTTAAAGCTTATTCAGGCGGCAGACTACGATATTGAAGCTGCGGAAAAGGGTATCATCTATATTGACGAAATTGACAAGATTGCAAGAAAGAGTGAAAATGTTTCAATAACACGTGACGTAAGCGGCGAGGGAGTTCAGCAGACACTCTTAAAGGTTTTAGAGGGAACAGTTGCATCAGTTCCGCCGACAGGTGGACGAAAGCATCCTCATCAGGAATTTATCCAGATTGATACAACAAACATTCTGTTTATTTGCGGCGGTGCGTTTGATGGTATTGAAAAGATTATTTCAAACCGTGTAGGCAAGAGAAATCTTGGCTTCGGCGCAACCATTGAAAGCAAAAAGGAAGAGGATATTTCAGAACTTTTAAGACAAATCACACCGCAGGATTTACTGAAATTCGGCTTAATCCCTGAATTTATCGGAAGACTTCCTGTTGTTGCAAAGCTTGATAAGCTTGATAAAAAGACCTTGGTAAAGATTTTGACAGAGCCGAAAAATGCGCTTGTTAAACAGTACCAGAGCCTTTTGGGTATGGACGGCGTTGACCTTTCTTTTGATTCAGATGCCATTGAAGCTATCGCAGATAAGGCACTTTCAAGGAATACAGGTGCAAGAGGCTTGCGCTCGATTATCGAAGAAACGATGACTGATATAATGTTCGATATTCCGTCAGAACCTGACGTTAAGAAGTGTATTATTCATAAGGATTGCATAACAGGCGATAAAGCACCGAAAGTTGTTCGAAAAAAGGTAAGTTAATAAATTTTACAAATGGAAGTGACTAAAAAAAGTCACTTCCATTTAATTTTACTAAAAAGCTGTTTTTTTATCGAAAATTGCTTGCAAATATGCGGATTTGTGATATAATTAACATAGTGGCTATTTATGGCATAAAATTTGAAAGGAGAATTTCGAAATGAAATATTCACGCGAAGTTGAAGAAATGTGCCCTCTTGCTAAAGGCGCATATCACGGTCCTGCTCCAATTCCGGAAGAAGGAAAATGGGTACAGGTTAAAGAAGTAAAAGACATTTCAGGTCTTACACACGGTATTGGCTGGTGTGCTCCTCAGCAGGGAACATGTAAGCTGACACTAAACGTTAAAGAAGGTATTATTCAGGAAGCATTGGTTGAAACAGTTGGTTGTTCAGGTATGACACACTCTGCTGCTATGGCTTCAGAAATCCTTGTTGGTAAGACAATTTTGGAAGCTCTTAACACAGACCTTGTTTGTGATGCTATTAACACAGCTATGAGAGAACTATTCCTTCAGATTGTTTACGGAAGAACACAGACTGCTTTCTCTGAAGACGGTCTTCCAATCGGTGCAGGTCTTGAAGACTTGGGTAAGGGTCTTCGTTCACAGGTTGGTACAACTTACGCAACACTTGAAAAGGGCCCAAGATACTTGGAGCTTGCTGAAGGTTACATAACAAAAATCGCAGTTGACGAAGAAAACCAGATTATCGGTTACAAGTTCGTACACCTTGGAAAGATGATGGAAATGATCGCTAAGGGTATGGATGCAAACGAAGCTTTGGCTAAGGCTTCAGGTCAGTACGGCAGAGTTGATGATGCTGCAAAGCTTATCGACCCAAGATGCGAATAATAAAGGGGAGGTACGAAAATTATGGCATTATTTGAAAGTTATGAAAGAAGAATTGACCAGATCAATGCAGAACTTGCAAAGCACGGTATCTCTTCTATTGAAGAAGCAAAGAAAATCTGTGACGATAAGGGCATAGATGTATATAATATTGTTAAGGGTATTCAGCCAATCTGTTTTGAAAACGCTTGCTGGGCTTACATTGTAGGTGCTGCAATCGCAATTAAGGACGGTTGCACAAAGGCTGCTGACGCTGCTGAAAAAATCGGTGTTGGTCTTCAGTCATTCTGTATTCCTGGTTCTGTTGCAGACGACAGAAAGGTTGGTATTGGTCACGGTAACCTTGGCGCTATGCTACTAAGAGAAGAAACAAAGTGTTTCGCATTCTTGGCAGGTCACGAATCATTTGCAGCGGCTGAAGGTGCTATCGGTCTTGCTCGCTCTGCTAATAAGGCAAGAAAAGAAGACCTAAGAGTAATCCTTAACGGTCTTGGTAAGGACGCTGCTCAGATTATCTCAAGAATTAACGGTTTCACATACGTTCAGACACAGTTTGACTACTTCACAGGCGAACTTAAGATAGTAAAGGAAACAGCTTATTCAAACGGAGAAAGAGCAAAGGTTCGTTGCTACGGTTCAGACGATGTTCGTGAAGGTGTTGCAATTATGCACGCTGAAGGTGTTGACGTATCTATCACAGGTAACTCAACAAACCCAACAAGATTCCAGCATCCTGTTGCAGGTACATACAAGAAGGAATGTATCGAACAGGGTAAGAAATACTTCTCAGTTGCATCAGGTGGCGGTACAGGTCGTACACTTCACCCGGATAATATGGCTGCAGGCCCTGCTTCTTATGGTATGACAGATACTATGGGTAGAATGCATAGTGACGCTCAGTTCGCAGGTTCTTCATCAGTTCCGGCTCACGTTGAAATGATGGGCTTGATCGGTGCTGGTAACAACCCAATGGTTGGTATGACAGTTGCTGTTGCAGTTGCTGTAGAAGAAGCAATGAATAAGTAATTT
>JAZOVJ010000057.1:0-1597 GCA_045658645.1 Clostridia bacterium
GAACTCAAAAAACAGGGAAAAGATAGTACCATAGTGGAAACAATGGAAAAATCATATCTTGAAGAGAAAAAACTTAAGAAAACTTATTTTATAAACAGATATATGGACTAAAGGAGTATAAAAAATGGAAAGAACAATAAAATCAAAGATTAAGCGTTTGGCAAGTCTTTTGTTAGCTGTTGCAATGCTTGCTTCAGTTGTACCTTCAGCACTTGCAAGCCCTGCTGACGATTTCACTGATTTTCCAACAGGATGGTCAAAACCTGCTATGGAGGCCGCTGTGTATAACGGTCTTTTAGTTGGTATCGGCGAAGGTGAGATAGGACCGCAGAAAAATCTTACAAGAGCAGAAATGGCTGCAGTTATGGTTCGCGCATTTGGTGCAACAACAAAAGCAGACGTTTCAGCATTTGTTGACCTGGATGAGAGCAGCTGGTACTATGATTCAATAGCAAGTGCAGTACAGATGGGAGCGCTTGCAGGTATCAGCAGTTCAGAAATGGCACCTGAAGAAAATATAACACGTGAACAGGTATTTTCAGTACTTGCAAGAATTCTTGCATTAAACGGAAATGACAGTAGTGTTCTTTCTAAGTTCAATGACAGAAATGAAATTTCAGGCTGGGCAATGTCAACAGTTATACCAATGGTTGAAAGAGGCTATGTAAACGGTGATAACTTTGGAAATATTAACCCAAAAGCATACATTACACGTGAAGAATTTGCGCAGGTTATGTATACTGCTATAAAGAAGTACATAACAGAACCAGGAACTTATGAAGAAGACTTGGATGGTATCGTTGTACTTCGTACAGGAAATGTTACCTTAAGCGGCATGACTGTTAGTGGAGACCTTGTTGTAGGTGACGGTGCTGCAAAGGACAGCGTAATTTTAGAAGATGTAAAAGTAAACGGAAGACTTCTTACAAGAGGCGGAACAATAACACTTAAGAAATCTAAAGTAAGTGACTGTGTAGTTGTTTTGAACCCGAATGGAAACACAAAGTTTAATAACTACAGAACAGATGCTCCGTTTGACGGTATTGTAGAACATACAAAGGCAATATTTATGACCCACGGCGGCAGCAGTAGTGGTGGTTCAATCGGCGATATCATTACAGTAAATTTCTATAAAGGCTCAGGAAAAACAGACAAGTTTGATTCTGAAAGAATTATATTGAGAGACGGCATAGCAAAAGTGAGTGCCTTACCGGATATCAGTGAATATTACTGGGATGGCGGATTTGAAGCAAGCAAATATATGCCGGCGGACTATGACATCACAAATGAAACCTACAAGGCAAAACCATCATTCTGGTATCAGGATGGCGGAGAATGGAAGCCTTTTGACGAAACTGTAGTGCTAACAAAGGATACAGATGTTCACTTGATGTATAGAAAAGCTTCTGTTTCTGTTCTTGGTGCAGAAATTTTTGTAAGATATGACAGTGACACACGTTTGATGGATTCTGCAAAGCTATTTGCTCATCAGACATATAAGGCACTTGAAAAGGCAAAGGACAGCGGTCTTCCGTTATATGATTCAGTTAATGCAAATATTCAAAGCATTTTAAACGGCACAGGCTGGATTGAAGAA
>JAZOVJ010000058.1:0-7412 GCA_045658645.1 Clostridia bacterium
CTTTCGGTGTTTTGTGCAATCTTTGTGGCACTTTCCTTTTCCTATGCCTGCAACTTGCCGATGGCGGCGCTTATGTCAGGAATATTAGCCTTTATAATGTCCATAGGTTCAAGCGATGCCGTTGCCTTTTTTGGTGCATTCGGTATATGTGCGGCACTTGGCTCGATGTTGTCGGTATATGGAAAGATAGGAGTGGCAACGGGATTTTTATGCGGAGTTTGCGTCTGCGCGTTATATAGCGGGAGCCTTGCGGGAGCGGGGGTTTTTGACCTTCTTACACCCATTCTTGTCTTCGCAATTTTACCGGAGCATATCCATTATAAAATAAGCGGGCTTATCAACAAGCAGTTCTCATCAGAGCTTTCAGAGGAAGGGTTTTGTGAAAATAAAATTGCCACACAACTCAAAACTGTTGCCCATGCTGTGTGCGGACTGGCGGACGGCGTAACGGTGATACCTCACAGAAGTGCAGAGAACAAGGACGAAATTTTTGAAAAGGTGAGAGCAAGGGTTTGCAAAGACTGTTCACTGTTCGAAACCTGCAAAAATCAGGGAAAGAACCAAAGTAAAATGGAAGAAATATGGAACACTATGGAAGAGGACGGATACTGTGATCTTTCCAATATGCCTATAGGTTTCGGTCAGATTTGTCTTCGGGCGGAGCGGTTTTTAAACGAATTCGGGCACGTGTATGAGTTGTATAAGCAAAACGCCATATCATGCGGTGCGGCAAAATCCTCGAGAGATATTATGGCAAGGCAGTATAGCGAAATTTCCAATGTTATAGAGCTTCTATCAAAAGAGATTGAAGCGGGCGAGACACAGGAAGACGGCGTGTGTCGGATCATTTCCCCGAAAGTGACTGTACGTACAGAACCAAAAGCAGGCAACAGCGTGTCGGGCGACAGTGTGATTTATTTTGAAAGAGAGAGCAAGTTTTTCGTAATTCTTTGTGATGGAATGGGTTCAGGCGATGATGCCATGCACCAATCAAGGCTTACCGCAAGACTTTTTGAAAAATTCCTGAAGGCAGGCTTTAACAAGGAAACAAGCCTCAGAATGATAAACTCGGCTTTGGCATTAAAGGCTGACCAGGAAAGCTTTTCTACCGTGGATATACTGGAAATTGATACAAAAACAGGTGAATGCGAGTTTTTGAAAGTCGGAAGTGCCCAAAGCTTTATTAAACGAAAAAAAGAAATAGGAATAATATCATCAAAATCTCTGCCGGTGGGGATACTTGAAAAAATCGAGGCACAACCGATAAAGTGTACGGCGGAGCCGGGGGACATTATTGTGATGGTGACTGATGGCGTAAGCGAAGCAGGAAGCGGGGTTTTGAAAAGCGACTGGATAAAGAAACTGTTACTTCTGGAAAAAAGAAAACCCTGGGAAGTTGCTGACCTTATAATAGAGGGTGCAAAGGCAAGAGCAAGGTTTTGTGATGATATGACCTGTTGTGTAATAAAAATTGAAAAAAGGAAAGAGGGATAAGGGTTGGAATTTAAAAATGAAATTACGGCAAAGGTGATAGGCGAAATTTTAGCTAAGGGAATGAGCCTTTCAGATGTGGACTTATCAAAAACTGTGGACAGTGATGCGGTTTGTGCTTTGGGTAAAATAAAAACCGCACTTTCGGAGGATAAAAACCGCGAGCTGAAGCTTGCAAAGATAGAGGAAATAATAAACCAATATAATATATGAAAAAAACCGGAAACGATTGTTTCCGGTTTTAATTATTTTCTGTACTTTTCAACAAATCTGCCGATACGCTTTAAAGCCTCATCAATACTGTCGATTGAGTATGCATAAGAGCATCTTATAAACCCTTCACCGCTTTCGCCGAAAGCATTTCCGGGAACGACTGCAACCTTTTCTTCCATAAGAAGCTTGTTTGCAAATTCTTCACTTGTCATACCAAGTGACTTGATGCAAGGGAATACGTAGAATGCACCAAGAGGTTCGAAGCAGGAAAGCCCCATATTGCGGAAGCCGTCAACTATGAAGCGTCTTCTGTAGTTGTATTCGTTACGCATATTTTCAACGTCAGAATCACAGGAACGAAGCGCCTCGATTGCGGCAAACTGGCTTGTTGTCGGGCTTGACATAATTCCGTACTGGTGCAGCTTTGTCATAGCCTTTATAATTTCAGCAGGACCAAGGGCGTAACCCAGTCTCCAGCCTGTCATAGCAAAGGTTTTGGAAAAACCGTTTACGATAACTGTACGCTCGCGCATGCCGTCAATAGCTGAAAATGGTGTGTGACCCTCCTCATCATATCGAAGTTCACCGTAGATTTCGTCAGACAATACCATAATATCTGTTCCGCGAAGAACTTCTGCGATAGCCTCAAGGTCCGCCTTTGACATAACACCGCCTGTCGGGTTATTTGGGAACGGCAGAATAAGAAGCTTTGTTTTGTCTGTAATATGTGCTTTTAACTGTTCAGGAAGCAGTCTGAACCCGTCCTTTTCAAAGGTTTCAATAGGAACTGCCTTTCCGCCTGCCATCTGTGTGCAAGGCTTGTAGCAAACAAAACTCGGTTCAGGAACTAAAACCTCATCTCCGGGGTTTACGATGCAACGAACAAGAAGGTCAATAGCCTCGCTTCCGCCCACAGTAACCAAAACCTCGCTCTTTGGGTCATATTCAATATTGTATTTACGCATATTGTAATTGCATATTTCCTGGCGAAGTTCCATAAGACCTGCGTTTGCAGTATAGTATGTACGCCCTTTTTCAAGGGAATAGATACCTGCCTCACGTATAGCCCAAGGTGTAACGAAGTCCGGCTCGCCAACACCAAGGGAAATGGCATCCTTCATAGTTGCGGCAACGTCAAAAAACTTTCTAATGCCGGAAGGCTGAACTTTCTGTATTTTTTCTGTAAGTATATTAGAATAATCTATCATAGCGTTATTACCTGTCTTGAATCTTCCTCATCATTGTAGAAAATCAATCCGTCTTCCTTATATTTTTTAAGAACAAAGCTTGTAGCGGTTGATAAAACATTGTCCATCGGCGCAAGCTTTTGTGCAACGAAAAGTGCCACGTCTTTCATTGTCTGACCCTCTATAATAACGCAAAGGTCATAAGAGCCTGACATTAAGAACAGCGACTTAACCTGGGCGTATTTGTGGATTTTTTCTGCAATACGGTCAAAACCCTCGCCACGCTGCGGTGTGACACGTAGCTCAATGATTGAAGTGACAAGCTCATTATCGGTCTTTTCCCAGTTAATCATAGTCTTGTAACCAACAATAATGTTATCCTTTTCAAGACCACGGATGATGTCAGCAACCTCTTCTTCTGTTGAGCCAATCATCTGGGCAATCTGCTCGTTTGTAAGTTTTTTATCACTTTTTTTAAGAATATCAAGAATGCTTCCAACCATAGCAATTCCCTCCAGTTTATATCTTCAAATTATTATCCAACCTACATTATACAACATATTCTGGAAAATTTCCATACATTTTTGAAAAATTTAAAAAAAACACCTCTATTTATTGACAAAAAGGCAAAAATAGAAGATAATATATGTAAGAAATTAACGAGGTAGACCAGATGGAAATTAAATCAAACGAAGATAGACAGGAACGTGTACTTCTTGCCGGAGTTCATACCGGAAAAAAGGACGTTTTATCCGATACTACCGAAGAGTCAATGGACGAACTTGAGGAGCTTGTGAAAACTGCCGGCGGTGAGGTTTTGTGCCGTGTTATCCAGAATAAGCAGGACCTTGAGGCAGGGACTTATATGGGCGAGGGCAAGCTTGCTGAAATTAAGGAAGCAGTTGAGCTGATGGATATTGACGTGGTGGTTTTTGATGATGAACTTTCACCGATTCAGCTTCGTAATATAACGGATTTTTTAGAGGTAAGGGTAATTGACCGTACCATTTTAATACTTGATATTTTTGCTATGCGAGCAAAAAGCGGAGAGGGTAAGCTTCAGGTAGAACTTGCACAACTGAAATACCGACTGCCAAGACTTCGTGGGCTTGGCGCGCAAATGAGCCGTACAGGTGGCGGAATCGGTACAAGAGGCCCCGGCGAAACCAAACTCGAGTCGGACAGACGCCATATAAGCCGCAGAATTTCAGCTTTGGAAGAAGAAATCCGTGAGCTTGCAAAACACCGTGAGCTTTTAAGGTCAAGAAGAAAAAAGGACGGCACAATTACTGCCTGTCTTGTTGGATACACAAATGCGGGCAAGTCCTCTCTTTTG
This sequence comes from Clostridia bacterium, assembly GCA_045658645.1. Classification (GTDB taxonomy): domain Bacteria; phylum Bacillota; class Clostridia; order UBA1381; family UBA1381; genus UBA1738. Next base: position 4,228 of record JAZOVJ010000058.1, read on the forward strand.
AACAAGCTTACCGATGCGGGAGTTCTGGCGGAAAATAAGCTTTTCGCAACGCTTGACACCACATCAAGAGGTCTGGTTCTTGGGGATAACCGTAAAATAATACTGATTGATACAGTTGGCTTTATAAGAAAGCTTCCTCACCATCTTGTTGAGGCGTTTAAATCAACCCTTGAAGAAACGGTAACGGCGGACTTCTTAATTCACGTGGTGGACGTTTCAAATCCACAGTATGAAAACCATATAACCGTGGTAAATTCGGTACTTTCAGATATTGGAGCATCGGGAAAACCTGAAATTTTGGTATATAACAAAACCGATCTTCTTGAAAAGGACACAGATATTGTTCCGGGAGAGAACAGTGTGGGTATTTCGGTTTTGAAAAATAAAGGTATTGACAAACTTTTAGAGGTTATAGGCGATGTGGCGCCCGGAAAAAAGAAGGAAATTTCAGTTCTGATACCGTATAGCGAGGGCGCTCTTGTAAGCCGTCTTCACGAAACGCAGAAAATTCTTTCAGAGGATTACACCGAAACGGGAACAAGGATACGACTTCTGGCAGATAGCAGTACCTACAGTAATCTTAAGGAATATATAACAGAAATGAGTTGATAGATATTTCTACAAAAGAATGTTATAAGACAGTCAAAGCAGATGGCGAAGCGCTTATTATTGAAAAAAAATCGAAATTTATCGCTACGGTAAAGCCGGTGCTGTCGGATGAAGAGGCGCAGGCATTTTTGGCTGAAATGCGCTCAAAATACAGCGATGCAACACATAACGTTTATGCTTATGTAATAGACGAAAACAATATTTTCAGGTATTCGGATGACGGTGAGCCGGGCGGAACGGCGGGTATGCCGGTTCTTGACACCATCCGTAAAGAAGGGCTTGTGGACGTGGCAGTTGTGGTGACAAGATACTTCGGCGGAACGCTTCTTGGTACAGGCGGACTTGTTCACGCATACGGAGCGGCGTGCAGAGAAGGGCTTTTAGCGGCAGGAATTATAACACGTATTCTGTGCGATATAGTAGCCGTCAAGGTAGACTATACAACTGTCGGGAAAATGCAGTATATGATTTCGGAGGGTGGATACATTCTTGAAGATACTGTTTATGACAATGAGGTGACGTTCAGGGTTTGCCTTAAAAAAGAACAGGTGGAAAAGTTTATTGCCGATGTAACAGAGCTTACCTGCGGCAGAGCTATAATAAAAAAGGAAGAGAAAAAATATATAGATATATGATGGGAGGCTGGGCTAAATGAAGAAAATTTTATCATTGCTGATGGTGGCAAGCTTGTTGCTTATATCAGGTTGTAACAAGGTGGCAGACCTTTTAGTTCCGGAGGAAGACGAAGGCGAGGCTGTGGTAACACAAACTGCAGAGCCGACAGAAACTCAGGCGCCGGAAGAAGAACCGCAGACAAAAATCCCGCTTAGCCAGATGATTCAGATGACTAATGACTGGGAGCTTTTGGGTGATTACAGTTACCAGATTACTAAAAAAGGTAAAAAGGACAGAATAGTTCTCGGAACATCTGCAGAGTCTAAAAACGGAGAGATGATGTGGGACGATTCGCAATACTGGACAGTGGCTGTAATTTCTGAAGACGGAGCATATAATCTTTTCTCCGAAAGAATGCAGGGCCGTGTGTATATGGAAGTTAACGAGGGATTTGTAAAGGGTATCGTAACTCCGGTTATAACCCTATACATTTTCAGCGGAAATGACAGAGAGATAAGAAACTACATTTTTGACGGCGAATGCTTTGTTGAAAGCCAGGAATACACAACTAAGAACTTCTCAACCGGCGGAATAAACAACAGATATTCGTCCATTCAGGAATACAGACCGATGTAAAGGAGGCAGGTTATGGTTAAGGAACTGACAAAAGCAAATTTTAGTGAAACAATATTGACAAACAAGCTTGTGCTTGTGGATTTCTGGGCAAGCTGGTGCGGACCATGCCGCATGGTATCGCCTGTAATCGACCAGATAGCAGGGGAGTATGACGGTAAAATTCTTGTAGGCAAGGTGAACGTGGATGATGAGGGTGCTTTGGCTGCTGAATATGCGGTTGTTTCAATCCCGACAGTTATCCTGTTCAAAGACGGAAAGCCGGTGGAAAAGCTTGTGGGCGCACATTCTTTAGACGATTATGCAGATATGATTGATAGGGTTTTATGAGAGATAAAATTTTAAAACTGGCAGAGGAACAAAAAATCTCTGCTGTGGGAATTTGCAAAGCAAGTGAATATATAAAAAGAACAGAGGGGCTTTCTAAAAAAGCCTCTTTTTGTGCGGAAGATAAAGGTTTAACAGATACTGCCGAAAGCATAATTGTCTGTGCCTTTTCCTATTATAATGGTGAGGAAAAAGGCAATATATCACGATATGCGCAAGGTGTGGATTATCATTTGGTAGCACAGGAAAAGATGCGACCGGTTTGTGACTACTTGACAGAAAACGGATATTCTGCCCAATCATTTGCGGATACGGGCGCTTTGAATGAACGTATTCTGGCAAACCTTTCGGGAATTGCGTTTTTTGGAAAAAACCAAATGGCAATAAACAAAGATTTGGGTAGTTATTTCTTTATAGGATATATTATCACGGATTGCGAACTCCCGACAGACAGCCCTGATGGTTCGGAGTGTAGCGGTTGTGGAAAATGCATTGAGGCGTGCCCTTTGGGTGCGCTTTCAAAGGACGGTTTTTGCGAGGTGAAATGCCTTTCATACATAACCCAGAAAAAAGGCGAGCTTTCAGAAGAAGAGAAATCGGCGATAAAAAAATCAAAAACAATCTGGGGCTGTGATATCTGTCAGGAGGTCTGCCCACATAATAGGGGATTAGCCATAACGCCGATTAAGGAGTTCAAGGAAAACCTGATTATCAATTTGGAAATTGATGAAAGCTTATCGAACAAAGAGTTTAAAAGATTGTATGGAAACAGGGCGTTTTCGTGGCGTGGAAAACAGGTTTTGCTACGTAATTTAAAAATTGTCAAAGGTGATATATAATAGGAAGAAAAAAGTTTTTTAAAAAAAATTAAAAAAAGTTTAAAAAAAGTGTTGACAAACGAAAATGAATGTGGTAATATATAAAAGCTGTCGCTTTTGACAGCGCTGAACATTGAAAAATAAACAGTGCAGAGTTCTTGTCAGTGAACCAAGAGTTCACAA
>JAZOVJ010000059.1:0-13243 GCA_045658645.1 Clostridia bacterium
TATAATTATGTTAACAATCATTTTAGGAGGGCGACATCTATGAAAAAAATTATATCAACACTTATCTTACTAATCGTTGCTGTGGGATTAATAACATCAGTAAGTGCTGCGGCTACAAATTGTATCTTTGACATTACTGATCTTGTTACATATTCGGATAGTGAAGGTTATTACGTTTCCGCTGATATAGAGAATCTTACATCAAAAGATGATACAGGTATTCTTGTCGTTGCATCATATTCTCCAGACGGTAAGTTTTTAAACCATTTTTATACAGATATTTCCATAAACGCAAATGACAGCAAAAACTATTCCGTGAAAGTTGACTCATTATCCGCCGGTTATCAAAAAGCATTTGTTCTGGACAGTTGGGGAACTCTTTCTCCGCTGGCTAAAGCCCGTGAATTGAGCGTTCCAACAAAGTACGCCATTGTTCTTAAGACTGATATAGACGAAGGTGAAGTAAAACTTCTTCTTTCAGACGGAACATCAAAGACATATGAACTTGACAATAATGTTGATATAAACATTGCCGATTTTGATATCCCTTCTGATACCGCAATCGAAGATAGAATAGTAACCTACACGGTTGAGAATTCAAACGGAAAGCTTTCCCATCTCGAGTTTGTTACAGGGCTTATCGTTGAAAAGTGTGAATATCGTAAAAGAATAGATAAGCTTGGTGTATGTCCAATTGCCGATTCAACACCTATGATCGATGCTACAAAGGCTAAAGGTGACGCCTCAAGTTATTCCTTTAGTTATACATCTTTTTATAATGACACATTCATTGATGGTGGAACTTATAACGCCATTGTAATAAGGAATGCCCACTATGCAGATTTTGTTGTTATCACAGACATTATATCAATATTTAATGATTCTTTAAGGTTCGCAGTTGTTAAAGAAAGTGCAATTGGCCACATCCTTGATAGTGACACATGTGACCTAGTTAAGGTTCTTTATGAAGGCGAAGAACAGGATATGCTGTTCCAAACCGGAAAAGCGGATAACCTTGCAGTTGGTGACGCATTCTTCTTTAAAACAGATGCGAACGGATTTGTAGAAAAAGCTTACAAAGTGTACAGCAAGCCAGTATTCGCATACGATAAGGAAACTTATGCTTATATTGAAAAGACAGCAAGTAAGTTCACGCATATCGACAGGATCTCCGGTGTTACAGATGATATGCTTCCTTCAAGCACAAGTGGCTGGTCATACAATATCTGGGATGAAGGCTATGACCTACAGCTTGCTCAGGGTGTTATAACAAAGGTTACAGACGATTACATTGAATTTGCAAGCTTGAAGCAGATTAAGGATAACAAGTTTGTTTGTACAGACGTTGACCTGATTGGAGAAGGTGACGGTGTTGTAACATACGCAATCGTTCCTGAAGCAGTTGCATACGTTTACCTATCACAGGATGACGCTGCAGATGACGAAGATAAGTTTATGGTAACAGACATTACAAATATTGAAGCTTCTGACTTCAGCAACTTCCAAAACGAAGATGATAATAACTTTTACGAAAATATCGACTTCTCATATGCTAACGAAGCACTTGTTATGATTGTTGACGGCGAAATTGTTGCTATTTACGCAATCGAGAAATAATTTCAAACTAAAGAGTTGAACAAAAGTTCAACTCTTTTTTACTTTTAAATCCCCAATCCGTCACTTTTTATAAGTGGCGGATTTTTGCTTTTGATTTTTTTGTCACAATTCCTATTGTATAAATCATCAAAATATGATAAAATTAAACAGTATAATATATAATGTAGGAATTTTGGGGGATTTTACAGTGACAAAACGTGAAAACATAAGAAATATCGCAATAATTGCCCACGTTGACCACGGCAAGACAACACTTGTTGATGCAATGCTTCGCCAGAGCGGAATTTTCCGTGAAAACGAGCAGATTGCAGAACGTGTTATGGACTCCAACGACTTGGAGCGTGAACGTGGAATTACAATTTTGGCAAAAAACACATCACTTATGTATAAGGATATAAAAATCAACATAATAGACACACCGGGTCATGCTGATTTCGGTGGCGAAGTTGAGCGAGGTCTTGAAATGGCGGACGGCGTTCTTTTATTGGTTGATGCTTTTGAGGGATGTATGCCTCAAACCCGTTTCGTTTTATCAAAAGCGCTTGCTCTTGACTTAAAGCCGATTATCGTGGTTAATAAGGTTGACCGCCCGAATGCAAGACCTTATGAGGTTGTTGACGAGGTTCTTGACCTGTTCATCGACCTTGGCGCAACAGAAGAGCAGATTGACACTCCTGTTATCTTCGCATCAGGACGTGACGGCTGGGCAACAGCAGAATACAATCCTGAACAACCGAACACAGATCTTCGTGACCTGTTCGAACTAATTGCAACAGCAATTCCATGCCCTGACTGTGATGATGACGGTCCTTTCCAGATGCTTGTTTCAAACATCGACTATGACGAATACACAGGCAGAATTGCCGTTGGTAAAATTCAGCGAGGCAGCGTTAAAACGGGTATGCCTCTTGTTCTTTTAAAATCAGGCGACAAAAAGGTGTCTGGTCGTGCCGTTAAGCTTTTCACATTTGACGGTCTTAAAAAGGAAACCGTGGATGTTGCGTCCGCAGGAGATATGGTCGCAATTTCAGGTATTACCGACATCAATATCGGTGATACCCTGTGCGATATTTCAGCTCCCGAACCGCTACCGTTCACAAAGATTGACGAGCCGGTTTTGTCAATGACATTCAGTGTTAATGATTCACCTTTTGCAGGTCGTGACGGTAAATTCGTAACATCACGCCATCTTCGTGACAGACTTTTCCGTGAGCTTGACTCTAACATAAGTCTTCGCGTTTCAGAAACCGATACAACCGAAGCCTTTGTTGTATCAGGGCGTGGCGAACTTCACCTTTCTGTCCTTATTGAAAATATGCGCCGTGAGGGTTACGAGTTCCAGGTTTCAAACCCTGTTGTTATCTACAAAGAAATTGACGGCGTGAAATGTGAGCCTATTGAACGCCTTACTGTAGATATCCCTGAGGAGTTTACAGGCACAATTATGGACGGTATTATTGCGCGCCGTGGCGAAATGGTGAATATGATGCCTGCCGCACAAGGCTATACACGTCTTGAATTCTTAATTCCGTCACGAGGTCTTATCGGATACCGAAGCGAAATGCTTACTGCTACACGCGGAACAGGAATTATCAACAGTATTTTAGAGGGTTACGAGCCATACAAGGGCGATATCACACCAAGAACACGAGGCACACTTATTGCTTGGGAAAACGGCACAAGCATCACATACGGATTATTTAATGCCCAAGAACGAGGAACACTTTTCATCGGTGCCGGTGTTGAAGTTTATGAGGGTATGATTGTCGGCGAATGCTCACGTCTTGAGGATATAACCGTTAACGTCTGCAAGAGAAAGCACGCCACAAACACCCGTGCATCAGGCTCTGACGATGCCTTAAAGCTTGTTCCGCCAAAGGATTTATCTTTGGAGCAGTGCCTTGATTTCATCGCAGATGACGAGCTTTTGGAGGTTACCCCAAATCACTTGAGAATGAGAAAACGTATATTAAAAACTGACCTTCGCGCCAAAGCAAAAGCAAGGTCATAAAATGGAGAGAATATATGATAACGAGTAAACAACGTGCATTTTTAAGAAAAGAAGCACACGGAATTCAGCCGATTTTCCAGATAGGAAAGGACGGCATAACAGACGAGCTTTTGCGTGGTCTTGCGCAGGCGTTAGAGGCACGTGAGCTTATAAAGGTACACATTCTCGAAACCGCACTTTTAGACACAAAGCCGACCTGTAACGAGGTGGCAGAAGCTTTAAAAGCAGAGCCTGTTCAGGCTATCGGTTCAAAGTTTGTGCTTTATAAGCAAGCCAAAAATATCAAAAACAGAAAGATTGAGCTACCAAAAAAATGAGTAAAATCGGTATAATGGGCGGTACTTTTGACCCCATTCATTTTGGACATCTTAAAATAGCAGCTGCTGCAAAATCAGAATATCACCTTGACAAGGTGATATTTTTGACAAGCGGAAATCCGCCTCATAAAAAGGATAAGCATATCCTTGACGCCAAAATCCGTCATATTATGGTGAAGCGTGCCATAGACGGCATTGACGGTTTTTTTGCATCTGATTACGAGGTTAACCGCAAAGAGTATTCCTATTCGGTTAATACCCTTAAATATTTTCACGAAACTATGCCTGATGATGAGATTTTTTTCATTATCGGCGGAGATTCTCTGCGTGATTTCCATAAATGGTACAAGCCTGACGAAATTTTGAAGCTCTGCACGCTCTTGGTTTATGACAGAACCGGCGGTGAACACACTTCCGATTTTTCAAAGCCTGTTTTGGGCGCAAAGATTGACATTTCCTCAACAAAAATACGTGAAATGCTTAATGCAGGTGAAGATGTTTCAGCATTTGTTCCCACTGCTGTTTTAGAATTTATTAAAAGAAACAATATTTATGGGAAGAAAGCGGATATGAAAGAGCACCTGAAGAGTCTTTTGACTCCTGAAAGATACCAGCACAGCCTTGGTGTTATGGAAACAGCGGTAGAGCTTGCAAAAATTTATGGTGCTGATACAGAAAAAGCACGAATTGCGGGGCTTTTGCACGATAATGCAAAAAATCTTGACAATATTTATGAGCGGGCATCCGATTTGGAGGCAGAGCTTGACGAATTTGAGTTAAAATCGCCGCCTCTTATCCATGCAAAGCTTGGTGCAGAAACTGCAAAATGCGAGTTCGGTATCACCGACCCCGAAATCCTTGATGCTATAAAATGGCATACCATCGGCAGACCAAATATGACGCTTCTGGAAAAAATTATTTTTGTTGCAGACCTTACGGAACCGGGAAGAGATTTCCCCGATGCAAAAGCATTGCGTGACCTTTCCCGAAAAAACCTTGACCTTGCTGTTGCAGAGTGCATAAAGTCCACCATAGAAGTGAATAAAAAACGAGGAAATTTAATTCATCCCAATGCATTTTCTTTGCTTGAAGAGCTGGGAGAAATACGGTAAAATACCAAGAAAATTTTATTACAAAAACATTTAGAAAAAGATAAATAAATGCTTGACAGTATGGGTTTTTTGTGATAAAATGGATACGTTAATAATGTTTACTATGTATAGGACTATAAAATGAAAGGAAGTTTTATAAAAATGAAAAAGTTAATAGCTTTATTGATAGCTGTTTCTTCTTTGACAATTTCAACAAGTGCGCTTGCTGATAATTATGATTCTTTTGACCTACGTGCTATAGGAACAGGCGTAAATTCCGAACATAAGGGCGTAAGCAGAAACTATGCCACCGACGGCACTGACACAAATGGTAATTCGAATTATAGTTCACCTATATTCCGTGTAAAAGACGGTAGTAGCGATTCTATTGGTCTTTTGCCTACATACAGAGCAGGTGACGTGCTTACTTTTGCTATTGTTCCTAAATCAGGTAATACTCCTGTGCAGATTAATGCCGGTGACGTGCTTACATTCATCTGTTCAAAACAGGATGGAGAAGACTACGATAACGACACTGTGCAGTATATTGATCAGGTTACATTGTCACCTGCAGCCAACGGCACAAAAACTATCTATTACACATTTAAATTACGCGAACAACTTCCAGATGGAAGATATAAGTTAGAAATTAAGCTTGGTAACGTTGAAAAGAAGATAACATTTTCATTCCTGATTGGTACACCAAGCGCAGAACTTCTGTATGTTAATAATATTGCAGATGGTCAAACACCAACTAAAGCGGATAAATACCACTTTGAGTATGGCAAGGCTTACTGTTTCGGCAAGGCTGTTGTGACAGGTGGTGCTAACTTCACTCAGACAGGTGCGGAAATAGGTTTCATTTTTGATACAGATGGTACAGAGGGTTTTGACCCTGAAACCGATATGAAGAAAACTATTGGTGTGGTTAGAAAAGATGCTTCTGGCGCCGTGGCACAAGACGGCAGAAACATTGATCAGACATTTGACCAGGTTCTTCAGACAAACAAGGATCATAACACAAAGTATAACGAGATTCTTGGTGAAGCCCAGTATTTCTTTAGAACCGTAATCGAAGGCGTTTATGATAATACTGTTGAATTAACTGCTGAAAAACGTGCAGAACTTCTAAGCCAATTGCCTGATGTGAAAATGTATATAAATAAATAATTAAGGAGGTAGATTTGATATGAAAAAGAATTATATAAAACCAAGCCTCCTTTCAGAAACATTTGTTACTGAAAACATTATGAACGGAGTTACTGCATTAAGTGCTATGAATTCATCACTTTGGTCAATTTCATCAGGACAATCGTTTCAGGGTATTCAGTTTAATTCTGCTCAAGGCGGTAATACAATACACACAATTAATTTCTCAGAGTTTCAACCAAAAAATTAATTGTAATTTTAAAAGAGATGTTCAAAACATCTCTTTTTTATTTTATTCTTGCAACACAAAAAGGTCATAGATTTCTATGACCTTTAATTAATTAACTTTGCAATATCACCAAACGGTTCAAGGCTCCTTTTTAAAATGCCGTTCATAGCGGCGATTGCCACTCCGTAGTTCGTGATTGCTATCCCTTCATCTTCACTGTATCCAAGCCGCGACTGCATTTCTCTTGCATTTAACATACATCCGCCGCAGTGCAAAATAAGTGAATATTTTGTCAACTCTTCCGGGAATTCTGTCCCTTGCGTAAACTCAAAGTTTAACTTCTTCCCCGTATATTCCCCTATCCATTTCGGGAGCTTCTGGGTTCCTATATCTCCGCATTGTCTGTGGTGTGTGCAACCCTCTGATATTAATACAGTATCCCCATCTTGCAATTCCCGAAGCCTTGCTGCACCCTTTACCAATGTTTCAAGATTTCCCTTATATCTCGCGAAAAGAATCGAGAATGATGTCAGCATAACGTCTTCCGGAACAATTTTCGATACCCTGCCGAACGCCTGAGAGTCGGTGATGACAAGTCTTGGTTTTTCAGATAGCATAGAAAGTGTTTCAAAAAGCTCTGTATCCTTACAACATATGGCAGTTGCGCCTGCGTCAAGAAGTTCCCGCAAGGTTTGTTGTTGAGGCAAGATTATTCTTCCCTTTGGTGCCGCTTCATCTATTGGAATTACCAGCACTACTAAGTCGCCTTTTGAAATAATGTCTGCTACAAGTTTTTTGTCTTCCCCATTATTTTTCAAAAGACCTGCCATTTTCTCTTTAAGCTCAAATATATTTTCACCGGTCTTTGCGCTTACGTATATTTCATTATTTTTCAGTTCTTTTTTTGCTTTCGTCAAGTCCGCTTTATTATATGCCACAATATACGGGATATTTTTCTTTTCAAAAAAGCCTATAAGCTCCTTATCCATCTCACCCATCCCCGTTTTTGCATCCACGCAAAGTATGGCAATATCCGTAAGCCCAAGAATTTGTCGTGCTTTTTTTATTCTTAACAGACCCAGCTCGCCCTCATCATCAAGCCCGGGTGTATCTATAATAACAACAGGCCCCAACGGCAAAAGTTCCATAGCCTTTTTAACAGGGTCGGTAGTTGTTCCCAAAACATCGGACACAACTGACAAGTTTTGACCCGTTACCGCATTCACAAGGCTTGATTTTCCCGCATTTCGCATTCCGAAAAAGCCAATGTGTATTCTTTCACCTGAGTGTGTTTCCACAAAAATCACCTCTGTTTAAAATGGCAAGAAACCGAAATTTCTTGCCTTTTTATATTACTATTTTCTTTCAGACATCGGAATATACTCTGTATGCTTCGCAACATTCTTATATGCAGGACGCACAATTTTGCCGGAGTTCATAAGCTCCTCAATTCTGTGCGCACTCCAGCCTGCAATTCTTGCAATAGCAAAAATAGGAGTGTAAAGCTCCAAAGGAAGTCCTAACATTCTGTATACAAATCCTGAATAGAAGTCCACGTTTGCACTTACAGGACGGTTTCTCTTTTTAGATAAAAGCTCCGGTGCAACGCGTTCTACCATTTCGTAAAGTGCCAGCTCCTTTTCTGTTCCCTTTTCCTTTGCAAGCTGACCTACATATTTCTTAAGAATTTTAGTTCTTGGGTCGGACAAGGAATAAACCGCGTGACCGATACCATATATAAGTCCTGATTTGTCAAACGCTTCCTTGTTAAGAATCTTTTGAAGATAGCCTCTTACTTCCTCCTCATCCTCGTAGTTCTTGACATTTTCCTTGATATCCTCAAACATTTCCACAACTTTTTTGTTTGCGCCGCCGTGCTTTGGTCCCTTTAGCGAACCCAAAGACGCTGCAACAGAGGAATAAGTATCTGTTCCTGAAGATGATACAACGTGAGTTGTAAAGGTGGAGTTATTACCGCCGCCATGTTCCGCCTGCGCAACAAGGCAAATATCCAAAAGCTTTGCTTCAAGCTGGGTATATTTACTGTCCGGGCGCAGCATATAAAGGATCGCTTCTGCTGTAGAAAGCTCTGCAGGAGGCGTGTGAATAAACAAGCTATGTCCCTTTTGATAGTGATTGTATGCATGATATCCATAAACCGACAAAAGCGGAAAAATCGCTATAAGCTGCAAGCTCTGGCGAAGCACGTTTGATATACTTGTATCATCAGCAAGCTCGTCATAAGAATACATTGTCAAAACACTTCGAGCAAGAGTGTTCATCATATCCTTTGACGGCGCTTTCATAATAATATCACGGACAAAGCTTGTTGGAAGCATTCTGTATTCTGCCAAAAGCTTTCTAAAACCATCAAGCTGTTTTTCTGTTGGCTGTTCGCCGAACATCAAAAGGTATATTACCTCTTCAAAACCAAATCTTCCCTCTGACGTAAAGCCCTCAACAATCTGCTCAATATCCACTCCGTGATAGTAAAGCCTACCTTCGCAAGGAATCATTTCACCGTCATCAATGGTATATGACTTAACCTCACCAATTTCGGTAAGACCAGTAAGAACTCCTCGTCCGCTCTTATAACGAAGCCCACGCTTTACTTCATACTTATCATATAATTCCGGGTCAATATGCCCGTTATTGTCGCATTTTTGTGCCAGTTCCTCTACTGCCGGCAACAATTTTTCAAATCTGTTCATTTCCTTTTCTCCTTATCCTTGGTTTTTTATGGAAAATGCAAGCCTCAAAGCAAGCGCCTTAAGATTTACATATCTTTTTCGCATTTGTTGTGCCAGAATTATTTCATCTATGGCGCAAACTACCTTTTCTTCTTCTGTTTTATTTGCAAGATTTATCAGACTGTCAATAAAATCCGTACTTTTAACAAGGTTTTTTACACCCGATTGAATTAAAAGCATATCCCTCAAAAATCCCTGCCAGAACCGTAGTATCAAGTCTGCATCCTCCTTGTTCTCTTCCAGAAACTCTGCAACCTGATACCCGTCAAGCTTGCGCTCTGACAAAAGGCAGGAAAGCTTTTCGAGGCTTTCTCTGCGCAGTGGCACAAAATTTTCGGCATTCAGTATTTTCTCAATATCGCCGACCACTCCGCCCGCATACTGAACTAAAAAGTCTGTTTTTTCTACACTATCAGGGTAGTTATTTTTTATATATTCCACCACTTTTTTATCCGCCACAGGATTAAATCTTATGGAAGTGCATCTTGAGCGAATAGTTTGCAAAAGACTCTCGTTATTCTCTGCCAAAATCACGAACACCGCATATTCTGGCGGTTCTTCCAGCACCTTTAGAAACGCGTTTTGTGCCTGCTCGTTCATATCATCGCCATAGGCTATTATATAAACCTTTTTACCGCTTTCATACGGCTTTGTGTACGCATCGGTAACAACGCTTCGTATCTGGTCAACGCTGATGTTTCGTTTGCCGTCAACCGGCGTCAACTCGTAAATGTCAGGATGAGATTCCGCCTTTGCCATAATACAGGCATTACAAACACCGCAAGGTGCAGAGGCTGTATTCTTGCATACCAAAGCTGCCGCAAACAATCTCGCACATTCCTTTGAGCCGACACCACGCTCGCCTTCAAAGATATATGCCTGATTTGCAACACCCTTGCGTATGTTGTTTATTAAGTTTTCTGCGATTTGCTCGTGCAAAATCTCATAACCATACATAGCTTAATCCTCAATCCTGTAAATCCGCTTTGCGTTTTTAAAAGTAATCTCCTCTACTTCTTCAGGACAAACGCCTTTTATTTCAGAGATTTCCTCTATCACATACTTTATCAAGTCCGAGCTGTTTCTTTTTCCACGAAACGGCTCCGGTGCAAGATATGGTGCATCGGTTTCAAGCACTATGCTTTCCAAAGGCACATACTCTGCAACCTCTTTTATCTTTCTTGCATTTTTAAAGGTAACGGTACCGCCGATTCCCACATACATTCCAAGGTTCAAAACCTCTCTCGCCATTTCAGTGCTTCCTGAAAAGCAATGCACAATCCCCCCAACGCCCCTTGCGTTTTCGCTTTTTAAGATGTCTATTGTATCGCCGTGAGCATCACGGTCGTGAACGATAATGGGTAAATTTACCTGCTTTGCAAGGTCAATTTGTCGGGAAAACCACTTCTTCTGCACACCTCTCTCCACGCTGTCCCAGTAGTAATCAAGCCCGATTTCGCCGATTGCTTTAACCTTTTCACGCTTTGTATATTCAAAAAGAATGTCCATATCAGCTTCTGTAAGCCCGCCGGTTTCTTCAGGATGCACACCAACACTTGCAAAAACAAAAGGGTACTTTTCTGCAATTTCAAGAACTCTGTCTAACGATTTCATCGAATCTGCCACGTTCATAATGTATCTTACATTACTATTCTCAAGGCTTTTTAAAACATCATCCCTGTCATCATTGAACTTTGAATCATTATAATGCGCGTGTGAATCAAATATCATTTATGCTTCCCCTTATTAAATGTGCCTTATAAGTGCAATTACAATTCCTAAAACTGCACCTGCAAAAACTTCTTTCGGAGTATGTCCTAAAAGTTCTTTTAAGCGCTTGTCTGTCTTGGCAAGGTCCTTATTGTCCCACTCTTCCACTATCTTATTAAGGATTCGTGCCTGCTGACCTGCAGCACGTCTTACCCCTGCCGCATCATACATAACAACAAGCGCCAAAACTACGCATATTGCAAACTCCGAGCCGTCAAACCCACTTTTAAGCCCCACTGCCGTTGCCAAAGATGTTACAAATGATGCGTGCGAGCTTGGAAATCCGCCTGAGCCGACAAACCGCCTGAAATCTATTTTCTTGTCTTTAATAAGCGTTAATATAACCTTTATAAGCTGGGCAATAAACCACGCTAAAATACAGGTTACAATCACGTTATTTTTCCAATCCATATTTTATGCCTTTCTTCCCATAAGCTTATTTGCAAGTGCAACAAGCTCGCTATTATCCTCGAATATCAGAAGGCTTTCGATAGCTTTTTGGGTATATTCTTCTGCTAATTTCTCCGCCTTTTCGATACCAAAAAGCGTTACGTAGGTGGACTTTTCATTTTCAGCATCCGAGCCAATCGGTTTTCCCAATTCTTCCTCGTTTCCTGTTACGTCCAGAATGTCGTCCTGAATTTGAAAAGCTATGCCTAAGTTATCACAAAAGCTTTCAACTGCTTTGATTTCGTCTTCATTTGCTCCTGCTAAAATTGCACCTATTACACCTGATGCCTTGATAAGTGCTCCGGTTTTTAGTGAGTGCAGATACTTCAAAAGCTCCGCATCTTCGTTACGGCTTTCGATGTCAACCACCTGCCCGCCTATCATTCCGTTGTCTCCCGAAGCTATTGCAAGAGTTGAAATTGCTCTTAAAACTCTTTCCTTCGGCACTTCTTCATCTAAAAAGCCTGATGCAACCTCGAATGCCTTTGTCAAAAGTGCATCACCTGCTAAAATTGCCATTGCCTCACCATACACCTTATGGTTTGTTGGCTTTCCTCGTCTTAAATCATCGTTATCCATCGCCGGCAAATCGTCATGAATAAGCGAGTATGTGTGTATCATTTCAATCGCCACGGCAAAAGGAAGCACCAACTCCGGTGACTTTTTGCACATTTTTGCGGTCATCATCATTATAACAGGTCTCAGTCTTTTTCCGCCTGCCATAAGACTGTATTCTTCCGCCTCGTATATCTTCTTTTGCGGATTTTCTTCAATCTTCATATATTGTCGAAGTGCTGATTCCGCAAGGTCAATATATTCTCGCATAACTATTCCTCTTCTATATCAAAATCTTTCTTCTCACCGCCGATTAGCACAGACACTCTCTTCTCTGCCTTATCAAGCATATCGTTACACTCTTTTGAAAGCTTGATGCCCTTTTCAAAAAGGTCAAGACTTTCTGCAAGCCCGCAGTCGCCCTTTTCAAGACTGTCCACAATTTTTTCAAGTTCCTTTATTGAATCCTCAAACATACCCTACATCTCCTTTACAACGCATTCGCACTCGCCGTCTGCAAGTCTTAAATTGAACTCCTTGCCCGGCGACATTTTCGTTATTGTTCTGATAACCGTTCCGTCTTCCTCCTGTGCAATAGCATAACCTCGTGCCATTACACCCAAAGGACTTAACGCATCAAGCTTTGCACAGATTTTTGAAAGCTCCTTTTTCTTTCCCTCAAAGGTTAAAAGGAAGCTTTTTTCCGCCTGTTTTATTAAGTTATCGTTCTTTTGTCTTAAATCGTCAATTCGGTTTTTAGGGCTTCGCATTGAAAGTTTTTCAATTATAAGCCTCTTGTTTTTAAGTCCGTTTATAACTGCCGACTGCATTCTTGTCGACATTGTTGATATTTTTGATAAAAGCTCAAGTTGTGACGGAACTGCCACCTCTGCTGCCGCCGATGGCGTTGGTGCACGTAAGTCCGCCACAAAGTCTGCAATAGTGAAGTCCGTTTCGTGACCCACTGCAGAGATTATCGGGATTTTTGATGCGAATATGGCACGTGCCACAATTTCCTCGTTAAATGCCCATAAGTCCTCAATAGAGCCACCGCCACGACCCACAATCAATGTATCGCAAAGTTCTTTTTCGTTAAAATATTCGATTCCCGAAACAATACTTTCCGCTGCGCCCTGACCCTGTACCTGTGCAGGATAGATAATAATTTCGCAGTATGGATAACGCCTTGTTATGACGTTTATTATATCCCGAACAGCCGCTCCTGTTGCAGCAGTAATAACACCCACTTTTTCAGGATACTTCGGAATCGGCTTTTTCTTGTCGTCATCGAAAAGCCCTTCTTC
>JAZOVJ010000060.1:0-35653 GCA_045658645.1 Clostridia bacterium
AAGCCAAAGGCTTTTAAAACTTGCGACTTGTCCGAGCCACTACACAGGGGATTACCAAAGGGGTAACCCCTTTGGCGACTTTTCGTACTTTTGGTCGGTCAAAAGTACATATATAAACATTATTAAAAATATAGTTGTAATTTTTTTCAAACTGTGATAAAATAGTATTTGCGAATAACATTTTAATAAATTAGCTATGCTATACAAGTAAAAAGTTTGCAAAAAATGCAAGCTCCAATTTCTTGTGTAGTTTAGCTACTTTGAAATGTTATTCGCACTAACAGGAGCTATGCGTTTTTATGTGTAGCTTCGGCTACACATTTTTTAATTCCGGAGGTTTTACCATGGAAAAACTTACAGCGGGACTTTTCTCAAAAGTCCTTAAAGATTCAATAAACGAAGACCTTTCAAAAATACTTGTAGACTACACAGAATATTTGAAGCCTGCCAAAGATACACTTATAAATTCTGAAGCGACTGTGGCTCTTTTCGACATACAAATGATACTTTCTGAGAAAAATATAAGCGAAAACACAAAACTGCAAAAGATCATAGAAGTTTTCGATAAATACGATTTAGACTTTGACAGTTACATATAACACTGTCACTAAAACAAACAACGGTTGCATTGCAACCCACACCTCATCCATCGGCTATTGCCGACACCTTCTCCTCAAGGAGAAGGCTTTTTTCTCATTTTATATTAACTAATAGCAAAACAAAAAATCACGCATTAAGCGTGATTTTTTGTTTTGTTATTTAGTTAGCTTTCTTACGCAATCTGCACAAATTCCATCGAATCCTTCGATTGTGCCGACAGTTTCAGAATGTACCCAGCATCTACCGCACTTTTCGTGCTTGCTTGCTTCAACCGAAACTGAAACCAAATCGCCTGCAATAGCGTCCTTTTCGTCAGCTTTTGGCATAACTGTCGCCTTTGATGTGATAAAGATTTCTGCAAGCTCTGCTTCCACCTGCTTAAGAAGGTCATAGATTTCGCCGTCTGCATAAACTGTAACTTCAGCATCTAATGACTTACCGATAATCTTGTCGTTTCTTGCAGGCTCAAGAGCCTTATTAACATCATTTCTTACTGCAATAATCTTATCCCATTTAGCCTTTATTTCATCGTTCTCATATAGAGGATTTACCTTCGGCATATCGTTAAGCATTACGCTCAAGTCGTCCGCACCCTCTGTGTGTGGCATAAACTTCCAGATTTCTTCTGATGTGTATGCCAAAACCGGTGCTAAAAGCTTAACCATAGCATCCAAAATCAAGTACATAGCACTCTGTGCTGAACGTCTTTCAACTGAATCCGGCTTTTCTGTGTATAGTCGTGACTTCAAAACATCAAGATAGAAGTTTGAAAGGTCAACGATACAGAAATTAAGCATTGCAGAATATAGTGTGTGGAACTCATATTTCTCGTATGAATCAATGGTCTTTTTAACAATCTCGTTAAGCTTTAAAAGCGCCCACTTATCAATTTCAAGCATATCAGCGTATGCTACCATATCCTTGTTCGGGTCAAAGTCATTGATGTTTGAAAGGATGTATCGTGCAGTATTTCTGATTTTTCTGTATCCCTCAGAAAGTTGCTTCAGTGCATCCTGACTCATTCTCATATCTGTTCTGTAATCAGCGGAAACAACCCACAAGCGAAGTACGTCTGCACCGAACTTGTTCATAATTTCCTGTGGCATAATTACATTACCCTTTGACTTGGACATCTTTCTGCCCTCGCCGTCCTGAATCATTCCGTGAGTAATGATAATCTTATAAGGTGCCTGCTTTCTTACAGCAATACTTGTCAAAAGTGATGACTGGAACCAGCCTCTGTACTGGTCATTACCCTCAAGGTAAATATCAGCAGGCCATACCAAATCCTCTCTGTCATCGCAAACTGCCATATGCGATGAACCTGAATCGAACCAAACGTCCATAATGTCCTTTTCTTTTGTAAATTCAGAACATCCGCATTCACACTTTGTGCCTGCAGGGATTATTTCGTTTGCGTCAAGTTCCCACCACTTATCAGGGCTTTCTTCACGGAACAGTTTTGCAACTGCCTTGATTGTTTCGTCATTGATAATTTCCTTACCGCAATCCTTACAGTAGAAAATCGGAATAGGAACGCCCCAGGTTCTCTGACGTGAAATACACCAGTCGCTACGGTCAACAACCATTGACTTGATTCTTTCTTCACCCCATTCAGGAATCCATTTTACGCCCTCAATAGCTTTAACAGCATCTTCCTTTAAAGCATCAACAGAAGCGAACCACTGGTCAGCGGCACGGAAAATGATTGGGCTGTCACATCTCCAGCAGTGTGGATACTGGTGGACGATTTCCTGTGAAGCTAAAAGTGCTCCCGAATTTTTAAGGTTTTCTAAAATCTTTTCGTTTGATGCTTCATAGTAAAGTCCTGCAAATTCGCCGGCATCTTCTGTCTGATAACCCTTGGCGTCAACAGGCACAACAATTTCTAACTGGTCATAGTTCTGGCAAACCAAATAGTCTTCAGCACCGAAGCCTGGAGCTGTATGAACACAGCCTGTACCTGCATCAAGTGTTACGTGGTCACCAACGATAACCAATGATTCTCTGTCTAAGAACGGATGCTGGCAAGTAATAAGTTCAAGCTCTGCACCTGTAAATGTTTTTACCACTTCGTAGTTAGCATCAAGACCTGCAGCAGCTACAACTGAATCAATAAGTTCTGTTGCAAGAACATAGATTTCGCCGTTTGCAAACTTAACCAATGAGTATTCAAGCATTGGGTTTAAGCAAACTGCCACGTTACCTGGTAATGTCCAGGTAGTTGTTGTCCAGATTACGAAATATACATTTGAAAGCCCTTCAAAAAGACCCTTATCGTCTTTAACTGCAAACTTTACATAGATTGATGTTGTCTTATCTTCTGCGTATTCGATTTCAGCTTCTGCAAGAGCTGTTTCGCAGTGCGGACACCAGTAAACCGGTTTTAGTCCCTTATAGATAAGTCCGTTTTTAGCCATCTCACCAAAAACTTCAATCTGCTTTGCAACAAACTCGTTCTTTAGTGTTAAGTATGGATTGTCCCAGTCACCGATTACACCAAGACGTTTAAACTGTTGCTTCTGGTTTTCAACGTGCATACACGCAAATTCACGGCACGCCTGTCTGAATTTTACAGGACCTGCTTCGTGACGGTTTATGCCAAGCTTTTTAATTGCCTGCTGTTCGATCGGAAGACCGTGAGTATCCCAACCGGGAACGTATGGTGAGTAAAATCCCTGCATAGACTTATAGCGCACAATAATATCCTTAAGAATTTTATTCAACGCGTGACCCATATGGATGTCACCGTTTGCATACGGAGGTCCATCGTGAAGAATGAATGGGGTCTTGCCTTTATTTTTCTCTTTCAGCTTATTATATAAATCAATCTCGTCCCAGTACGCCATTGTTTCAGGTTCTCTTTCAGGAAGATTACCGCGCATCGGGAAATCTGTCTGCGGAAGATTGACTGATTTTGTGTAGTCCTTACAATTTTCGCACATATTTTTTGTCCTTTCTCTAAATAAAATTAAGGGATAACATCCGCTATCCCTATTATTCTACTCCAATTTGTCCAACATTTCAAGTAGTCCTGAACAAATTCCTTTCATTCTTGACTTATAGCCTGTAACTTCTGCCTGCAAGCTTGCAAGTTCGTTACGCTTTGACTGAATCTCATTGTCTATCTGACGATGCATACTTTCTGATTTTGTCTGGGCTTCGTTCATGATAACATCTGCTTTTTCTGCCGCTGTTTTCTTAATGTCTTCAGCCGCTGTCTGTGCAAGAACAATAGATTTCTGAAGAGTTTCCTCCATCGCTCTGTACTGTTCAATAGATTTTTCAAGCTGCTTTACCTGGTCTCTTAATTCTGCATTCTCTCTATAAAGTTTTTCATAATCTTTGCCGACCAAATCCAGAAAATCATCAACCTCGTCTGCATTATAGCCTCTTAGCTTAACATCAAAATCCTGTCTTTGAATATCCATTGGTGTTAACATAAATTCGCCCTCCTAAATATATTTTTTCACTGTAATATGAACTCTTTCACTTCTTGTTTTGCCGCCTATCTCCAAAACTTCTACCCTGCCGAAACCTCTTATTGATAAAAGGTCTCCCGTATTAAGTTTCACGTCTTCACTTTTTGCCTGTAAGTGATTTACCGAAACATTCCCCGACAGTGCAAAATTTTTGGCGTCCTTGCGGCTTATTTTCAAAATTGCGCCGAGGCAAGCATCAAGCCTCATTGACGCTGCCACTATATCAAATAGTTCAAATCGCTTTTCCGGAATTTTTATGCTTTTCGCATCACAAATGTCAATATCCACTCCGCATCCTGCGATTTTTGTTATATTATCTTTTATAAACCCCGCAATATCCTCTAAAACGAAGATGGTTGCACCATTTTCATCCGGCAGTATGTCGCCAATTTTGTTCCTTTCTATCCCAAGAGAAAGAATAGTGCCAAGATAATGCCTGTGGTTAAGTTCTTTTTCGTATTTTTTGGTAATTTTCAATACTGATATTGGGAATTCTTCTTCTGACGGTTCATGCCAGTCAGGGAAAACCCCGAATACCTTTCTTTCGGCTCCGTCATAGCCACCGAAGGTCATACCACAAAAAACTCCCTCATTTTTCATGTTTGCCTGCTCTGTTTCATCTAAAAACTTTGAGAATTTCGGTGAGCGGTATTTTTCCGAAAGCCGTATTATGTCATAAATTTTCTTTATGAAAATATCATCGCTCATATTTTATTTCGCCTTCAGGTAATATTTTTCATAAAACAAGAATAAGGCGGATAAAGCTCCGCCTTACTTAATGTATTATTTAAACATACTCCAGTCAAAGCCGGCTCCTGATTTATCCTTTAAAAATTCGCCTGAGATTTCATAAGTTGCAGGAGTTGCAATAAAAATGCCTCCTGATACCTTCTGAATATCACCGTTCAAGCCGTAAACTGTACCGGCAATGAAATCAACAACTCTTATTGCTTCTTCAGGGTCAAGGTTTCCCACATCCAAAATAACAGGACGTCTTTGCTTAATCTGGTCTGCAACTTCTGTTGTGTTGTTAAAGCATCTTGGCTTCAAAACTACAATACTTGGCTGCATTGAACCTCTTTCTAATGCAACAACTTTATTCTTTCTTGAGAACAGAGCCGGACGGACTTCTTCCTCCTCCTCATATTCTTCCATTTCCATTTCTTCTTCGTAGTCAATATCACCAAAACCTACAAAATCCTTAACAGCATCTACAAATCCCATAAAAACATCCTCCTAATACACACTAACTTTGTACCGAGTAATCTCTGTTTCCGAATATAGCCGTTCCGACACGAACCATATTGGACCCCTCTTCTATGGCAACCTCATAGTCTCCGCTCATTCCCATAGATAGAAATTTCATAGTAACATTATCATATTTATTTTGTGATATGTCAATAAATTTTTGGTTTATGTCACGAAAATGTAATCTATTTGAAAGCTCACTGTCAAATTTCGTCAAAATTGTCATAAAACCGCAAACTTTCACGTGTTTTAAACATTTTGCGTGCTCCAACATTTCGTCTATCTGGGAAGCATCAATTCCAAACTTAGTTTCCTCTCCGGTTATGTTTACCTGAATGAGAATTTTTATCTCCGAAACGCCTTTCTTTTCCGCCTGACGCTCAATCTCGTCCATAAGCTTAACCGAGTCAACAGAGTGTATCATATACACCTTGTCAATGATATATTTCACCTTGTTTGTCTGAAGATGCCCGATTAAGTGCCATCTTACCGGCGACACCTTATCGTACTTGTCCATTATTTCCTGAACCTTGTTCTCGCCGATGTCGGTAACACCGTTTTTAATTGCCTCGTTTATCGCCTCTGGCGGATGAGTTTTTGTTACTGCAATAAGGGTTACATCATCTTCGCTTCTTCCGCTTTTTTCCGCAGCTGCTTTTATTCTGCTTCGTACATTCTCAAGGTTTTCTTTTATATATGTCATTACTTCTCACCTATCACTATAGAGTCGTATTCTCTCAAAAGATTTTTCGAGCCGGAAACCGGTGTTATTATAACTGTCTGTCGGACAATGTCTGAATACACCACGTTAACAGGTTTTATAACCTGTGAGCCTACACTTTTTACCAAAACACCCTTTTTGCCGTCCTCGGTTACGCGAAGGGCTGAAACAGGAATTTTGTAACCCTCATAGCTTTCTAAAATAAGTTCCATATCAGAGTATCTTAAAGAGAATACACCCTCCCGATACTCCTCAAACTTAACAACCACCACGATTTTATCGGTAGCGCTGTCCTCCGTTGACAGATATTCAATCTTTCCGTTTGCGGTAACGCCAGGAAGATAACCAAATCGCATTTTTACCTTTTTGCCAACCTTAAGTTCCCCTGCATCTTCACGTTTTACGGTGGTCAGCACGTACCATTCGTGGTTGTTTACCACCTTGCAGACAGGCTGACCCGGATTTGCGTTACTGTTGCTTTCCTTTGCTTTATCGGCAAGCGACTCGTAGTCCGCCACTTTATATGTCAATATATTCTTCGGTGTCAAAACAGATTCCAAAGAATCTACGTTTTTTGAAAACACACCTGAAATCTGAGAATACAAGTCATTCTTGGAGCTTCGAAGGCTTGCTTCAATAGAGCTTTTTTTGGCCCTGAGTTCGTCTAAAGAAACAGTTCCCGCACTTTTTGAATCACCTGTTATAACGGCATTTATCTGTGCCTTATAGTTTGCAATCTTCTCTATCTTTCTGTTCTTTTTCGCGGAAATTATGTTGTTTTTAATGTTCTCAATATCCTCTTCGCTGTTATTTCCGCCTGCCATATATGATGTTGCTTCGCCCTCGTTTTCAAGCTCTGCAATTTTCTGGTTTATGCTGTTTAGTTCCTGAAGCGTTGCCTCTGAAACATCGCCTGTATATACAGTTGACAGAACTCTGCCCTTACCAACACGTGTACCCTCCTGAATATAGTGGTACACCATACCGGATACTGGCGCATTATATACCTGCTCTGTTCTTACAATATAACCTTTTGTATCTATTTTGTTTTCATAAACCTCAGAGATTGCGGTCTGGGTTTCCACAGGGTTTTCCACGTAACGTATGCCATAGAAAACGCAGAAGCATACAACCACTATCAAAATGAAATAAATACTTTTTTTCATTATCTTACCATTTCCTTTTTCTTTATGCCTCTTCAGGCGCAAGCATCAGCTCAATCATATCCCACACGCTGATTTTTCCCTCGTCAGTCTTAACTGAAAACGGTACCAGAATATCGTCTTCATTAAGCTTTAACTCATTATAAATCATTTCGAGATTTTCTTCAAACTCTTTCTTGTTAAGCTTGTCGGTCTTGGTTGCAATAACGATTGCTCCCTCGTCAGGCTGTGCCGCCTTTATCCACTCAAGCATCATCTTATCGTCATTTGTCGGAGCATGGCGTGAATCCACCAAAAGCATAACCTTGCGAAGCTGAGAGCGTCTGTAAAGGTAATCGTCAATCATATTACCCCAGCTTTCAACATCCGCCTTGGCACGCTTTGCATAGCCATAACCCGGCAAGTCCACAAGGTAAATTGTATCGTCTATATTATAGAAATTGATGGTAATTGTCTTACCCGGTGTAGCACTGACTCTTGCCAGTGATTTCCTGTTCAAAAGCTTATTTATCATTGATGACTTCCCAACATTTGAACGGCCTACAAATGCAAATTCGGGTAAACCCTTTTTCGGGTACTGTTCCTTTTTCACTGCTGAAACTTCAATATCTGCTTTGTGTAAATTCATAAAAACACCTCCGTTATTCCTTCTCTTCAGGTATTTTAAAACTGCCCTGTTTTTTCTTTTTTTCAAGTGCCAGGGAAAGAACCTCGTCCATTGTAGACACCGGCACAAATTTTATTGCAGATTTCACCACCTCTGAAACATCATCAAGGTCAGGTCTGTTCTCTTCAGGTATGATGACCGTCTTTATTCCCGCCCTGTATGCCGCAGCGGATTTTTCCTTAAGTCCGCCGATTGGAAGAACTCTTCCGCGAAGAGTTATCTCGCCTGTCATTGCAACGTCACGTCTTACAGGATATCCCGTAAGAGCTGACGCTATGGCAGTTGCCATTGTAATTCCGGCAGACGGTCCGTCCTTCGGAACTGCTCCTTCCGGCACGTGAATGTGTATGTCGCAGGTCTTATAGAACTTATCGTAAATCTTAAGATCCTTGGTTCTTGTACGGATATAGCTTATAGCCGCCATTGCCGATTCTTTCATAACTTCGCCAAGGTTACCGGTAAGCTCTACCTTTCCCTGCCCCTCCATTACGTTTACTTCAACCGACAATGTGTCACCGCCCGCACTTGTCCACGCAAGTCCTCTTACAATTCCAACATCGTCCTTATCATTCATCATATCCACCAAAAATCTGTGTCTTCCCATATAATCGGTCAGGTTCTTTGATGTTATTTTTAAGGATTTTTTATTTTCAGAAACTATTTTCATAGCGGCTTTTCGAAGAAGTGAGCCTATTTCACGCTCAAGTCCTCTTACGCCGGATTCTCTTGTGTAGTAGTTTATAAGGTCACGGATTGCATCATCTGTAACAGTAACTTTTTTATCAAGAAGTCCGTTTTCCTCAAGCTGCCTTGGTAAAAGGTACTGCTTTGCAATACATTCCTTTTCCTCGTTTGTGTAGCCCGATACCTCAATAACCTCAATTCTGTCAAGAAGCGGTTCCGGAATGTCTGACAGCATATTTGCAGTTGTAACAAACAAAACTCCCGACAAATCGAAAGGTACCTCGATAAAGTGGTCACGGAAAGCGTAATTCTGCTCTGCGTCCAAAACCTCTAAAAGTGCTGCTGACGGGTCACCCTTATAGTCAATCCCCATTTTGTCAATTTCATCTAAAAGAATAAGCGGATTTTTAACCTTTGCCTCTAAAACCGCAGACATAATTCTTCCCTGCATAGCACCTATATATGTCTTTCTGTGTCCTCGGATATCCGCTTCGTCATGAATACCTCCCAAAGAAATTCTGACATATTCTCTGCCCAATGCTCTTGCTATACTTTTTGCAATAGAGGTCTTACCTGTTCCCGGCGGTCCGACAAGGCACAAAATTGTGCTTGCTTTTCCGTTGGTAAGCTTTCTTACAGACAGGTATTCAAGAATTCTCTCCTTAACCTTTAAAAGCCCGAAATGGTCAGCCTCCAAAACCTCCTGCGCCTTTTTGATGTCAATAACCTCACGGCTTTTCTTGTTCCACGGAAGGTCTAAAACAGTGTCCAGATAATTTCGCATAACTGCGCTGTCCGGTGATGTTGAGTGTAGCTTTTCAAAGCGCGAAACGTCCTTTAAAAGCTTTTCCGCCACGTCTTTTTTAAGACGCAGTTTCTTAACTTTTTCTCGGTATTCCGCCGCCTCGCCTTTTATTCCTTCCTTTTCTCCAAGCTCCTCTTCAATTACCTTCATTTCTTCACGAAGGTAGTATTCACGTTGGTTTTCGTCAATATTTTTCTTTACTTTTTTATCAATCTCACGTGAGATTTTCAGAACCTGCACCTCTTTTGAAATAGCCGCAACCAGCTTTTCAATTCGTACATACACGTCAAGCTCTTCTAAAATTTCCTGCTTGATTTTATAGTTCAAATTAACACTTGCCGCAATCAAATCCGCAAACTTTCCGGGATTTGTGTCAGAAGATGATGCAATAAAGCTTTGCGGCGGCATATTTTTGTTAAGTGCGAAGTACTCGTCAAAGGCTGCCTCAAGGCTTCTCATAAAGCCCTCGTTCACGATTAAGTGGTCGCTATCCTGTTCAAAAATTTCTGTTATGTTTGCTACAGGATACGGAACCTCCGTGGTCATTTCGCAAAAACGGGCACGGCAAATTCCCTCAACCATAACACGAACAGCGCCCGACTGAAGCTTTATTACCTGGCTTATTTTTGCAACAACGCCTATTTTATATAAATCCAAAACCGAAGGATTTTCCTTTGCAGGATCCGTCTGCGTCACAAGAAAAATCTCTTTATTACCGCTCATAGCAGCTTCGATGGCACGTATGGATTTTCTGCGGATTGCATCAAAACTCAAGGACACTTTCGGGAAAACCACAAGGTTTCGAAGAGCCAGAAGCGGTAATGTTTTTATGTTATCCAAATTATTCACTCCTATTTTTGTTATACATAATAATTATACAACATTTTTCCCTTATTTTCAACCTGTTTTGACACAAAAAAGCCTTTTAAAAGCAAAAAAAATACGTACTTTTCTGTACGTATTTTTCATACTATTCTGTTTCTGGTTTCGCCTTTTAAAAAGCTTTCTATATTTCTCCTGATTTCGTCAAGGCATCGCACTCTCGATTCGTATGCAGACCACGCAATATGCGGTGTTAAAATAACGTTGTCAAGGTCCTTGACTTTGTTCATTGGGTGTGTTTCATCAAATGGCTCTTTTGTGTAAACATCTATGCCGATACCCCCTATTTTCCCTTCTAAAACCGCATCGCAAAGGGCTTCTTCGTCAGTAACAGACCCACGCGCCACATTTACCAGAATTGCATTCCTTTTCATTTTGGAAATCATCTCACGTGAAATTATTCCATTTGTTTCAGGGGAAGCAGGAAGATGCACCGATATAATATCGGACCTTTTAATAAGCTCTGATAAAGAAACCGTATCGTATTCATCAGAAGGTGTACGTTTAAATGCAAGCACACGGCATCCAAGTGCCTCAGCAATCCTTGCCACCTGCTTGCCTATATTTCCAAGCCCCACAACACCCCAGGTTTTGCCTGCTACCTCGTAGTATGCAGGCGATAATCGGTTTGCTATACCGCTTTTTGTGTACTCGCCGCTTTTTACAAAATCATTATATTCCTTTTGGTGCATCACAAGAGAAAGAGCCATAGAAACAGTAAGCTGAGCTACAGACTGCGTTGAATAGCCCACAACATTACAAACCGCTATCCCGTTTTTCTTGCAGTATGCGGTATCTATGTTATCATAACCCGTTGCTGCAACACAGATAAGCTTAAGCTTTTTGGCATCTTTTAAGTTATGTT
This sequence comes from Clostridia bacterium, assembly GCA_045658645.1. Classification (GTDB taxonomy): domain Bacteria; phylum Bacillota; class Clostridia; order UBA1381; family UBA1381; genus UBA1738. Next base: position 11,118 of record JAZOVJ010000060.1, read on the forward strand.
CACCAAGCTTTATCTTGTTGATAATTACAACCTCGCTGTCACAAATTCGTTCCGCCACCAATTCCGGCTCGGTTGTGCCGTAAATTTCGGTGTCCTCACCGAAAATATCAAGGTTTATATCATCACCGAGAGTTTTTCCGTCTAAAATAACTGTTTTCATTATAATTTCCTTACTTTTTAGCAGAAAGAGCCGCTCCGATTATTCCTGCATCGCCGAACAGAGTGGCAATCTCAACCTCCGCCTTATGCATATAGCGGTTGTAATCATCTTTATTAACAAGTTCCGCAATAGGCTTTAGAAGATAATCGCCCTGCTTTGACACACTTCCGCCGATAACAACCTTTTCCGGCTGGAAGATGTTCACCATATTGGTAATGCCCTCGGCAACGTATTTGAAGTATTGGTCCAGAACCCCTTGCGCCACCTTGTCACCCTGTTGCGCTGCATCAAAAGTGATTTTTCCTGTAACTTTACCCTCTTTTTCTGCAAGCTTGTGCAGTAGGCTGTCCGGATTTTTCTCCATAGCAGCTTTTGTCTGGCGAATAAGTGCTGTAACAGAGCCATAAGCCTCCCAACAGCCACATCTTCCGCAAGTACATTTCTCACCGCCTGATACAATTACGGTATGTCCTATTTCAGCGCCAACACCATTGTGACCACGGAAAATTTTTCCGTCTATAACAACACCGCCGCCTATACCTGTACCAAGAGTTACAAAAACATAGCTCTTTGCTCCCTTGCCGTTCACTTCATATTCCCCAAGTGCCGCCGCATTTGCATCATTTTCAAGGTTTACAGGTATGTCAAAATGCTTTTTGAATTCTCCTGCAATATCCGCTTTTTCCATTTTAATGTTGTTTGAATATGCGCAAATTCCGTTCTCGTTGTCAATAGAGCCGGGACAACCGATACCAACACCGGTCACTTCTGAAATCTCCACTCCTGCCATAGCTATAACCTCTTTTGCAAGGCTTGCCATATCGGCAACAATCTCTTTCCAGTCACGCTCTGCACGAGTTGGAACGGACTTGTCTGCAAGGATTTTTCCATCCACTGTAACAAGACCTGCCGCAATATTTGTTCCACCTAAATCTATTCCTACATAATACATAATATCCATCTCCTATAAGCTTGAAATTATAACTTCCATTTCGCATTTTAATTCAATTTTACCGTTCTATGCCGGCACGAAAACACTGTCACCCTTTGTAACTGTCAGCGTATCTTCACAAAGAGCTATTGTACCATTACCATTAACTACGATAAGGCTAACAAATGAGCTTTCGTCTGTTTTTAATGTTATATTTCCCTTTACCGTTGCCTTTTTGACAGTAAAGTATTGGCAAGATGCCAAAAACGTCACCCTCCTCGTTTTTAAGTTCCGGTGCTTTTGTAAGCTTTGAAACTTCTATAGCCTTTTCGCCCAGCGCCTCTTTCCCAATAGCCTCTACATATAGTTTTGTTCCGCCCCAAAGATAGTCTTTAAAAGCCGGTGCCAATTTTACAGGTGATAAATTCGACATAATATTACTCCTTTATTTTAAAATAAGTGTTGAGTTATTTAAATTCCCCAACACTTATTTATGATTCTTAAAATTAATTATACCGACAGTTTCTTAACAAGGCCCATAAGCTCGATAGGAAGCTCTTTCTTCATTGCAAGACCTTCTTCAATATCTCTGTCGATAATCTTACCGTTCTCAACACAGATAACTCTGTTTTCTTTTCCGTCAATCAATAAATCAACTGCCACTGCACCCATTCTTGATGCCATAACACGATCCATAACATTTGGCGAGCCGCCACGCTGAACGTGACCCAAAATTGTTGCTCTTGATTCCATTCCTGTTGCCGCTTCAATTTTCTTTGCGATTTCAACAGAACCGCCAATGCCCTCTGCAACAATTACGATACAGTGCTTTTTACCACGTGCAAGACCTTTTTTAATAACATTGATAACGTCTCTTTCAAAGTCATATTCAAACTCCGGCACCAAAACAACTTCAGCACCGCAGGCAATAGCAGATTCAACTGCAATATAACCAGCATTTCTTCCCATAACCTCAATAACAGAGCATCTGTCATGGCTTGATGATGTATCGCGAAGCTTGTCAATCGCCTCAATAACCGTGTTAAGACAAGTGTTATAACCTATTGTATATTCACTGCAAGCTATATCGTTATCAATAGTTCCCGGGATTGCAATAGTTGAAAGGCCGTGTCTGCAAAGTGCACGTGCACCCATAAAAGAACCGTCACCGCCAACTACTACAAGTCCGTCAAGTCCAAACTCCTTCGCAACTAAAACAGCGTTCTTTTGCACCTCTTCCTGCTTGAACTCTACGCATCTCGCTGTCTGCAGAATTGTACCGCCCTTTTGAAGAATTTCGCCCACTGACCTTGCTTCCATCTTAACGATGTCACCATTAACAAGACCGTTGTATCCCTTGTTTACGCCGTAAACTTCAAGCCCGTTAAAAATACCGCATCGTACAACAGCACGGATTACTGCGTTCATTCCGGGCGCATCTCCTCCGCTGGTTAATACTCCAATTTTCTTTATATTATCTGCCATTCTGGTTTACCTTCCTCATATCTCAATGTCTATAATTATATTATGCGCCTCCGACATTTCTTCTGACGGCACCTGAACCTCAAAAAAGTCGTCAACTTTTTTAACACGGGTCATAATACTGTTTTCTTTAAGCTTTTTTAAAAGAATGTTTACGTTTTCTTCATTCTTAGCCATATAAATAACTGTCCACATATCTTATTCTCCGGATTTTACAGTGCCGTGCTTCGTTGAAATTTCTGCCCTTCCGTTCACTTTAATAGCCGAAGTTGTCTGCGTAAACTGCGCAATATAAACCTCGCCCTTCTGAAGCTTTTCGGTATGGTGAAATCTTGTGCTTGAGCCTCGGGTTAATCCCATAATATTGACTCCGTCTTCCAAAGCCTTAACAACAATGTAATCATTCAAAATCATATCTTCTTCCATTTTGTATCCGTCCCTTTCCGGAACATCTTCCGACATTCCTTTAAACAGTGGATGCTATCAACACAGTATTGTACCAAAATTCCCTGAAAATTTCAATAGATTTTTACGAATTTTAGCTTATTTTTACATTATTTTTACCAAATATCGCCTCAAGCTTTTTAAAAACATCGCTGTTTTCGTCAATCCTCAAGCTATCCGGGGCAAAAAAGCGCTTTTTTGTATCGGCACAAAAGAAGCAGACTGCAGTTTTACCCGGATGCATTTCCATAACCCGTGTTGCCATTTTTACAACGTCCAAATCCCATGTTCCCAGCTTTACATAAAGCACCTTTTCGTCTTTTTTAGGTGGGTTTATTTCAGTTTTTTCTTCAGTAGTTTTTGCCTGATTGGTTTCTTTTATTCCGTCTAAAAGCAACACCTTTTCACACAAAAGTTTTGGTTCTTCGTCTTCTCTTATGCTTATTCTTCCTTCTACCAAAACCGCAGTTTCTTCACGAAGCATACTGTTATACTGAGTAAGCACTTTCGGGAAAACTATCACTTCAATTCCGCCAAAAAGGTCTTCTATTCTGACAAACGCCATCTGTGTATTGTTCTTTGTTGTTTTGTTCTTTCTTGTGGTTATGATACCGCAAATCTTTACGTTCTGACCGTCAGAAAGTCCGCCCTCGACAGTTTTGAAGTTTCCTTCCTCGTCACGTTCAATAGATGCCATTACTGTTCGCACATTAACACGTGTCAGTTTTTCGCATACATCTTTATATTCTTCCATCGGGTGTCCCGAAAAATAAATTCCCGTAGTTTCCTTTTCAAAGCTCAAAAGCTCTTTTTTAGAAAATTCTGCCACGTTCGGAAGCTCAATTTCTTCAACGCTGTCACTGTCATCGCCGAACAGAGTCATTTGACCCGCTACGTTAAACTTTTTAGCCGATGCTTCGCTTTCAATAACGCTTTCAAAAACGTTCATAAGCTGTGAGCGTTTTACTCCGAGAGAATCGAAAGCACCGCACTTTATAAGTCCCTCAACGGCACGCTTGTTCATTTCCCTGTCTGTCATACGGTGGATAAAGTCGGTAAAGTTTTTAAATTCCCCTGCACGCTCCCTTTCGCACACAATTTCGTGAACAAAGCTCTTTCCCACATTCTTAACCGCAGTAAGACCAAATCTTATGTTATTTCCCTCAACGGTAAAGCTTTCATAGCTCTTGTTAATATCAGGAGGAAGCTTGTCAATATCCATTGTTCTGCAGTTTACAAGGTATTCGTTTATCTTATCCAAATCATCAATGCTTGAAACCAAAGACGCCATATATTCAACCGGATAGAATGTTTTAAGATAAGCAGTCTGATAAGTAATAAAAGCATATGCTGCAGCGTGGGATTTGTTAAATGCATAGTTTGCAAATTCATTGATTTCATCAAAAATGTCAATTGCAATTTTTTCGTCTATTCCACGGTTTACACAACCGTCAATCACCTGATTTTCGGCATCATCCTTTTTACCGTAGATGAAGTTTCTTCTCTCAACTTCCATCTGGTCAGCTTTTTTCTTGGAAATTACACGGCGAAGAACGTCCGCACTTCCCAAAGAATAACCCGCCATAGCACGCACAATTTCAAGCACCTGTTCCTGATAAACAATACAGCCGTAGGTTACATCAAGAATATTTGCAAGTATCGGATGCTTATATGTCACCTCTTCAGGATGGTTTTTGTTGTAAATATACTTAGGAATTGAGTCCATAGGGCCTGGTCTGTAAAGAGCAATTCCCGCAATAATATCTTCAAGACAGGTAGGCTTCAGTTCCTGCATAAAGGACTTCATTCCCGCACTTTCTATCTGGAAAACCCCTTCTGTGTTACCTGTTGAAATAAAGTCATAAACCTCTTTTACGTCATAGTCAAGAGTTGCAAGGTCTATTTTTATGCCACGTGTTTTCTCTATAATTTCAAGTGCATTGCTTATAACCGTCAGGTTACGAAGCCCCAAAAAGTCCATTTTCAGAAGTCCTAAACCTTCAACGGTGTCCTTAACAAACTGTGTGGTTAAAACATCATCATTGGTCTGAAGCGGCATATAGTTAACTATTGGTTCTTTGCAGATAACCACACCGGCTGCGTGAGTTCCAGAGTGACGTGAAAGTCCCTCTAAAGCTCTTGATGTATCAATCAACTCGTGTATCTTTTCATCGCTTTCATATAAAGCACGAAGGTCAGCCGACACGTTAAGTGCCTTATCAATTGTTATGTTAAGCTCGTTTGGTACAAGCTTTGCAACCTTGTCAGTTTCAGCATAAGAAACATTCAAAGCACGGCCAACATCACGGATTGCAAGCTTTGCTTTCATTGTACCAAAGGTGATAATCTGTGCCACATTTTCAGCACCGTATTTTTCCACAACATAGTCAATAATCTTCTGTCGTCCCTCCGGCGCAAAATCCACGTCAATATCCGGCATAGATACACGTTCAGGATTTAGAAAACGCTCAAAAATAAGGTTATATTTTATAGGGTCAACATCAGTTATTTCAAGGGTATAGGAAACAATACTTCCTGCAGCACTGCCTCGTCCCGGTCCTACGCAAACGCCGTGTGTTTTGGCGTAGTTGATAAAATCCCAGACGATAAGGAAATAATCCACAAACCCCATATTTTTTATAACAGAAAGCTCATAATTAAGTCTGTTTTCAAGCTCCTCTGTCACATTTTTATATCGCTTTTCAAGACCTTTACGGCAAAGCTCGTTAAGATATTCCCATGCGGTTTTTCCGTCCGGAACATCATAGCTCGGCAAATGTCTTGAATCAAAGTCAAATTCAACACAACATCTCTCGGCAATTTTGCCTGTGTTATCAATAGCTTCAGGTATATACGCAAATCGCTCCGCCATTTCCTCCGGCGACTTTACGTAAAACTCGTCAGTTTCAAAACGCATACGGTCATCATCTTCCACCGTCTTCTGCATCTGTATGCACATTAAAACGTCCTGATACTTTGCATCCTCACGTTTTATGTAGTGAATATCATTTGTGGCAACAACCCCTACCCCAAGCTCTTTTGCAAGACGTACAAGGGTTGGGTTTATTCTCTTCTGGTCTGCAATCGAATGGTCCTGAAGCTCAATAAAGAAGTTGTCCTTTCCGAAGAGCTTTACATACTTTTCGCCAATTTCCTTTGCCTTTTCATAGTCATCCGCCATAAGAGCCTTTGGGATTTCGCCCGCAAGACAAGCAGACAAAGCAATCAGACCCTCGCTGTGCTCTGACAGAAGCTCAAAGTCAATTCTCGGCTTATAGTAGTAGCCTTCAGTAAAGCCTTTTGAAACGATGTATGACAGGTTTTTATAACCTGTCTGGTTTTCGCATAAAAGGATAAGGTGTGAGTATTTTGAGTCATACTCATGCACCTTGTCAAAACGGCTTCTTGGCGACATATACACCTCACAGCCGATAACAGGTTTTATACCCTGAGAAAGTGCTTCGCGGTAAAAATCCACAACTCCGTACATCACGCCGTGGTCGGTTATGGCACAGCTTGTCATTCCAAGTTCTTTTACTCTTGCTATTAATTTTTTAATACCCGCAGCACCGTCTAAAAGACTATACTCGGTATGTGTATGCAAGTGAGTAAACATCAGCACTTCCTCCTTTTTTAAAGTTTTTTAAATTTCTACCAAAATTTCAGACAGAGTTCTTTTTGGAACTGTCAGAATATCATTTTCCGTAAAATACTTTATGTCACCTTCGAAATCCACAAAATCCGTCTTTTGCTCGGAATATCCTAATGCGATAAGGTACAAAAGACTGTATTTATCAGAAAGCCCCAAAAGCTCCTTGATTTCTTCCCTTTTTATAGCACCAAGCCAGCAGGTTGAAAGACCTAATTCCTCTGCTGCAAGGCATATTACAACGCCCGCCGCTCCTGCATCTGTTTCAAACTGCCCGTTTGGTTTTATTTCGTTATCGCCCAAAATCGCAATATATGAAGGCGGTTGTTCAGCTTCGGTTGGTGCATTCTCAGGATGATACCCCGACCATTTGGTTAAAGGGAATACCTTCTTCGCCAAATCGCCGTCTATAATAGCATATTTTAAGGGCTGAAGATTTGCGCCGGTCGGCGTAAATCTTGCGTATCCCACAAGGGTTTCAAGTAAATCCCTTGAAACCCTTTGTTGTGTGTATTTTCTTTTTGTTCTTCTTTTTATAATTGCGTCCGTAACTTTCATTTTAAAAGTCCTTTACATATTAGTTAATGCGGTACTTTGACTTATAAACATCATACTGGCTGATGAAGTCATTTTCGCCGTCATTTTTAACGTGGCTTAAATATTCGTGAGGCTCATAAGCACTTTCTTCTCTCTGAAGAATTGATACACCGATGTTTGAACAGTGGTCCGCAATTCTTTCAAGGTTCGTAATAATATCTGAATACACAAAGCCAAGTTCGATTGTGCACTCATCCTTCTGAAGTCTTTCAATGTGATTTCTCTTCATCTTATACTTAAGCTTATCAATAACCTGCTCAAGCGGTTCAATCTTTATAGCATACTCATTATTTTCCTCAGCCACTGTTTTAACAGAAAGCTCAACAATTTCCTTTACCGCTCTTGTTATTACATCTATTTCGTTTCTTGCCATACTTGAGAAAGTAATTTTCTTCTCATAAATTTCCTTTGCAGCCTTCAAAATATTGCAGGCGTGGTCAGAAATTCTTTCTACGTCTCCTATAACGTGCAAAAGCGTTGTAACTTCATTTGCCTCTTCCATATCAAGCTTGTGACCTGCCAGCTTTACAAGGTAAGAACCAAGCTTATCTTCATAGGCATCAACTTTTTCTTCCTGGTCTTTAATGTAAATTTCGGTCTTTTCGTCATAGTCAAAAAGCTTGTCTATAGCAATGTTTACAGATTCGTTGGTAATTCTGATCATTTCAGCAATCATTTCTCTTGCCTTTTCAAGAGCAAAGCCCGGCATTGAAAGGAAGTTATCATCAAGTACACTGAATTCGTCCTTTTCTTCGTCATCGCCCTTGAAAGTCAAAAATGCAAGTTTCTCAAACTGTTCGCAGAACGGAATCAGGATAATGGTTGACAGAATGTTAAACAATGTGTGGAAAAGTGCAATTGAAAATACCGATGCCTTATCATACATAAATCCAAAATCAATGAATGAATGAAGAGCGTAGAACACTGATGTAAATATAACAACGCCAACAACCTTAATGTATAGGCATGATATAGCCACTCTCTTTGAGTCACGGCTTGCAGACAGTGATGCCAGAAGCGGTGTAATTGTTGTTCCGATATTCTGTCCCAAAATAACAGGGATTGCAGTTGACATCGGGATTGCACCTGTTAGGGATAGTGCCTGCAAAATACCAACTGATGCAGATGATGACTGAATAACTGCAGTAAGTATTGTACCTGCTAAAATACCTAAAATAGGATTTTCAAATGCCACAAGTATCTTTGCAAAATTAGGGTCGTCCTTAAGACCTCCCATAGCGTCTGACATAGCTTCCATACCGAACATTAAAACCGCAAAGCCAACAAAAATTGAACCAATATTCTTTTTCTTTTCTGACTTTGCCATCATTATCATAATAACACCGATTACGGCAAGCACCGGCGTAAATGATTCAGGCTTAAATAGTTTTAACCACCACAAATCACTTGTAATACCTGTTGTACTGATAAGCCAGGCAGTAACTGTTGTACCAACGTTTGCACCCATAATTGTGCCGATTGTCTGTGTAAGCGACATAATGCCTGAATTTACAAAACCAACAAGCATTACAGTTGTTGCAGATGATGACTGAATAATTGCAGTAACGCCAAGACCCAATAAAAAGCCTTTAAATCTGTTTGATGTAAGTCTGCCAAGGATAGACTCAAGCTGGCTTCCTGAAAGCTTTTTTAAGCCATCGCCCATATAGTCCATTCCGAAAAGGAAAAGGGCAAGTCCGCCACAAAGCGCTAAAATAGAAAAAATGTCCATAAATTCCTCCTTAAATTTTTCTTTTATGTGTTTTATTCTTTAGTGTATGCCCTCTTGTGTTTAGAGGATTTTTAACGAAAAAAGCAATGCGTTTTTCGGGATTTTTCTTGAACTTTCTCATACATATTCAGTATAACATATTTTTTTCCTTTTTTCAACAAAAAAATACCTGCCAAAAGGTAGGTATTTTTTATTAAAATTAGCCAAATAAGTGGTAGTTTGCAACAAGTGTTGCAAACACAATTGAAATTGTTGATAAAAGCTTTATCAAAATGTTTATGGCAGGTCCTGAAGTGTCTTTGAACGGGTCGCCAACTGTATCTCCCACAACTGCCGCCTTGTGATTTTCACTACCCTTTCCTCCGCCAAATCCGCCTTCGATATACTTTTTGGCATTATCCCAAGCACCGCCGGCATTTGACATCAGAATTGCCAATAAAAATCCTGTTACTGTTGCTCCTGCAAGCATACCGACAACGCCGTTTGGTCCTAATATAAGCCCTGTAACAACAGGCACCAAAACTGCAACAATTGTCGGGAGTACCATCTCACGAAGACTTGCTTTTGTGCAAAGGTCAACGCAGGAAGCATAATCTGCCTGTGCCTCGCCTGTGATAATTCCCTTGAGTTCCTTAAATTGACGTCTTACTTCCTTAACAACGCTCTGCGCTGCACGACCGACAGATTCCATTGTAAGTGCCGCAAATACGAACGGCAGGCATCCGCCGATGAAGAGTCCAACCAAAACCGGCGGATTCATAAGTGACATATTAAATGTAAAATCAGGCGCAACATTTCTTACACTGTCAACATAAGATGCCATCAGAGCAAGAGCAGTCAAAGCCGCAGAGCCGATAGCAAAGCCTTTTCCTGTTGCTGCAGTTGTATTTCCAAGTGCATCAAGGGCGTCTGTTCTTTCACGTACCACCTCATCAAGATTGGACATCTGTGCAATACCGCCTGCGTTATCTGCAACAGGTCCGTATGCATCCGTTGCAAGAGTTATACCAAGTGTTGAAAGCATACCAACCGCTGCAAGACCTATTCCATACAAACCGGTTGCTACATCTCCGCCGCCCGTGAAATATGCTACTAAAATACAAATTGCGATGATTACGATTGGAAGTGCAGTTGACAACATACCAAGACTCATACCGCTTATAATGATGGTAGCAGCGCCTGTTTCTGATGCTCCTGCAAGCTTTTTAGTCGGCTTAAATGTGTCAGATGTAAAGTATTCTGTTGCCTGACCGATTAAAACACCTGCTAAAAGTCCCGCTAAAACTGCTATATAAAGTGAAATATTTTCCTTGCCTAAAACGTACCAGACAATCGGGAACGCCCCGACTGCTACTATAATTGAACTTACTGTTGTTCCCTTTGACAAAGCCTTCAAAAGAAGCTTCTGGTCAAATTTTTCGCCTGTTCTTACAAAGAAAGAGCCAAATAAAGATGCGAAAATTCCCAAAACTGCCAGAAGCAACGGGACTCCCATTGCTTTCGGGTCATTGAACGCTGCAACTCCAAGTGCGCAAGCAGATACAATTGAGCCGAAATATGATTCGTAAAGGTCTGCGCCCATTCCTGCAACGTCACCAACGTTATCACCAACGTTATCCGCAATAACTGCAGGGTTTCTCGGGTCATCTTCAGGAATTCCTGCCTCAACCTTACCCACAATATCTGCACCAACGTCAGCAGCTTTTGTGAACACGCCGCCTCCGACTCTTGCAAAAAGTGCCATTGAAGACGCTCCGACGCCAAACATTACAATAGTTGTGGCAGTTGCAGAAATATTAAGGTCAAAAACAAATCTTAAAAGCCCGTACCAGATGGACACATCCAAAAGTCCAAGACCTACTACCGTAAATCCCATTACCGAACCTGCTGAAAATGCCACATTAAGACCTTTATTAAGGCTCTCGCGGCAGGCATTTGCCGTTCTTGAATTTGCGTTTGTTGCAATCTTCATTCCGAAAAAGCCGGAAAGTGCAGAATAAAATCCGCCTGTTATAAACGCAAATGGTATAAATTTATTTAAAAGATTGAATTGCGACAAAACGAATAAAATCACAAACATACATGCAAAGAAGATGGAAACCACCTTATATTGACGTGTAAGATATGCATTTGCACCCTCTTTTATAAAGGTTGCAATTTTCTTCATTGTATCTGTTCCCTCGGAAAAGCCTAACACCTTTTTCGACATCATACCGGCAAAAACAAGAGCCGATATCGCCCCTAAAAAACTTAGCGCTAATACTGTTTTTTCCACTTCGAACCATCCTCTCATACGTTGGTAATTACATATTTTACCACTAAATTTCTGCTAAGTCAAGCATTATGTCAACCATTTTGTATAGTTTGTTAAAATCCTGACACTCTCAAAGCATTTATATAGTGTATTGTAACACAAAAAATGCCGTTTCATACTATAAAGTAACAGATAATAATATGAAAGGTGCAATAGCTTTATGTGTGATATATTTCGGCTTTCTGAACTTTCAGAAGATGAAAAATGCATTGTTAAAAGCATTGATTCAGACCCCGATATCCGCCGTAGACTTCAGGATATGGGGCTTATTCCCGGGACTTGTGTGCAATGCGTTTTTAAAAGCCCTTACGGCGACCCCACCGCATATTTAATCCGTGGTGCTTTGGTAGCGCTCCGGGAAGAAGATGCTGATAACATTTTTGTTTGTTCTGAAATAGGTGGTGTTTAAATGGATATATTCTCTTCAAAAATTCCCGAAGCAGCTTCCACAACTTCCCGCCGTATAATCGCTCTTGCCGGGAATCCTAATGTTGGAAAAAGCAGTGTTTTCAATCAGCTCACAGGTCTTAATCAGCACACGGGAAACTGGCCTGGAAAAACGGTGGATGTAGCAAGCGGAAGTTTTATACATAACGGATTAAACTACACTCTGGTTGACATACCCGGCACGTATTCTCTTATGGCACACTCAAAGGAAGAAGAAGTAGCACGGGACTTTATTATTTTCGGCGAATCGGATGCAACTGTTGTGGTTTGCGACGCATCCTGCCTTGAACGAAATTTGAACCTTGTTCTTCAGACCCTTGAAATTACAGAAAAGGTTGTGGTTTGTGTAAACCTTTTAGACGAAGCAAAAAGGCACAACCTGACGGTTGACCTTGAAAAACTTTCTGTTAAGCTGGGTGTTCCCGTTGTGGGGACTGTCGCCCGTTCCGGCAAGGGTCTTACAGAGCTTATGGATGCCATAGAAAATGTTCTGGCAGAAAAAATTGAACCGGTAAAGATAAGATATACAAAGCCTATTGAGGATGCACTTCAAATTCTTACTCCGGTTATTTCACAAAAAATATCCGTCATAAATCCAAGATTTGTTGCCTTAAGGCTTTTAGAGGGAAAGTCTGAACTTATTCTGAAAATTCAGGATTTTTGCGGAGTAGATTTAATTTCAGACCCTGAAGTTACAAAAAGTCTGTCCCTTGCAAATGATGTCCTTATTAATGCAGGCATAACACAGGAAAAATTGTGTGACAACATCGTTTCCTGCATTGTTTTAAATGCCGAGAATTTAGCTCTGGGCGTTGTTTCTTCAAGAGCTGAAAGCTACATAGATTTTGACCGGAAGGCTGACCGTATATTCACAAGCCGCACCCTTGGTGTACCGATAATGGTGACGCTTTTAGCTTTTGTATTCTGGCTCACAATCTCCGGAGCAAATATACCATCTTCGATGCTTTCGTCAATGTTCGGCATACTGGAAAACAAACTTCTGGAGCTTGCCGTTCAATTTGGTGTTCCTGAAATCATCTATTGTCCTTTGATTTTCGGCATATATCATATTCTCACCTGGGTAATTTCGGTAATGCTTCCGCCAATGGCAATATTTTTCCCGCTTTTCACTCTTTTAGAGGACTTGGGGTATCTTCCAAGGATAGCATTTAATCTTGATAAGTGCTTCAAAAAATGCTCCGCCTGCGGAAAGCAGGCACTTACTATGTGTATGGGGTTTGGATGTAACGCTGTTGGCGTTACCGGCTGCAGAATAATCGACTCACCACGTGAACGGTTAATTGCCATACTGACCAACTGTTTTGTGCCCTGTAACGGAAGATTCCCAACCCTTATTTCACTGATTACAATGTTTATGATATTTTCAGGCGGAAAGTTTACCTCCCTTTATTCTACCCTGATTTTGACCGGCTTTGTCATACTTGGAATACTGGTTACATTTCTGGTATCAGCTATTTTATCCAAAACAATTCTGAAAGGTCAGCCCTCCTCCTTTACCCTTGAGCTTCCGCCATACAGAAAGCCGGATTTTTTAAGGGTTATTGTACGCTCCATTTTAGACAGAACGCTTTTTGTTCTTGGAAGAGCGGCGGTAGTTGCGGCACCTGCAGGTCTTATTATATGGATGTTTGCAAATATCACAATTGGAGGAAACACATTGCTTTCTTCCGTATCCTCGCTTCTTGACCCGTTCGCAAGAACTATGGGGCTTGACGGCACCATACTTTTAGCCTTTATTCTGGGTTTTCCTGCAAACGAAACGGTGCTTCCTATAATTGTAATGGCGTATTTGTCACAAGGCACTATATCGGATGCCCTTTCTTTAGCGGAAATGAAAGAGCTGTTTTTAGAAAACGGCTGGACAGTTTTGACCGCTGTAAATACTATGCTGTTCTCCCTTTTCCATTGGCCCTGTTCAACAACGCTTCTGACCATAAAAAAAGAAACCGGAAGCCTAAAATGGACCTTTGCTGCATTCATAATCCCGACTCTTGTCGGAATTGCAATCTGTATGCTGGTAAATCTCGTGTTTGGTTTTTTCATATAAAAAAACTGTGTTATCCCTTTCGGGTAAGCACAGTTTTTAATTTTTTAAATTTGAAATTCCTTCGTTTATGTCCTGCATTCTTTTATCAAGCACTGCAATACTGTCGGCACATTTTTTAAGCTCCGCCACAATTTCTTCAGAACCCTCTATATCCTTTTTATATTTCATTTTGTGCTCAAGGCTTGCCCAGAAATCCATAGCTATTGTGCGAAGCTGTACCTCCACCTTCATATTCTGGCGGCGGTTTGCAAAGAATACCGGCACCTCCACAATCATATGATAGCTCCTGTAACCGTTTGACTTCGGATTTTTTATATAGTCCTTTACACTTAAAAGCTTTATGTCATCCTGTGAAACCAGCATATTCGCCACTTCATAAATATCGTCAATAAATGAGCAGATAACACGTATTCCCGCAACGTCTTCAATATAATACATCAGGGAATTCATATTTATTTCAATGCCTTTTCTTTTCATCTTTGAAACAATACTCTCGGGAGTTTTAATTCGGGATTTTATTGCTTCAATAGGGTTTCTGTTGTATGTAACAGACAAGTCATCATTCAGAATTTCAAACTTTGTTTTCACTTCCTTGACTGCACTCTGGTACATCATCAAAAATTCTTTAAACTGTCCTCTCGGCGAAAACAACATTTCTATATCGTGAGGAATTTCTCCAACACCCTGAAAGGATTTTTGTATCACTTTTGTATCCTCCAAAAATATATTTTCTACCTTAATTATATTGCCTGCTCTTTTTCCTGTCAACATATTTCGACTAAGCTTTACAATTTGTTAATTAATAAAAAAGAACGGCGAAAGCCGTTCTTCTATTCTTCTTTACTTTCTGTTATCTTTTCATTATCATGGGAAAATGGGCTTTTGGGGAGTCTTCCCATCACAACAACAAATATCAGCACGGCTATCATAAGAACAAGTGCTCTCATACTTCCGTATTCTGCCAAAAGCACGGCGGTTATTCCCAAAATACCGCTTATTGCATACAGAATAAACACCGTTTGCTTTTGTGAAAATCCCATATCAATCAGCCTGTGATGAAGATGCCCTCTGTCAGCAGACATTGGACTTTTGCCGTGATAAACTCGTCTTATCATTGCAAACATTGCATCAAAAAGCGGTAATCCAAGTATTAAAAGCGGTACTGCAAAGGATATGATTGCATAACTCTTAAACACTCCCTGTACCGACAAAGATGCCAGAATAAATCCCAAAAACGTTGACCCGCTGTCACCCATAAATATCTTTGCGGGGTTAAAGTTAAATGGCAAAAATCCGAAGCAGGCACCCATCAGAGCAAGTCCTACAACTGCCACCCAGTATTCACCTACACGTATGGATATGAACACAAGGCTTACCGACATTATTGCTGAAACGCCTGCTGCAAGTCCGTCAAGTCCGTCAATGAAATTAACGGCATTGGTGATGAACACAATCCACACGATTGTGGCAAATCCCGAAAGCCACCACGGAAGCACAAGGTATGGGTTGTCCGAAAAAATGTTTGGGTTAGTAAATACTGTTATGCGGATGTTTCCGCCAATCATAACTACCAATGCGGCTATAATCTGAATTAAAAATTTAAACTTTGCATCAAGGTTTTTGCAGTCGTCCACAATGCCCATTACAAAGATAATTGCCGCTCCCACCAAAATTGCGGTAAGCTCCCTGTTCATTCTCCCGAAGCAACATATTGCAACCATAAACCCGAAAACAATGGATACTCCGCCAAGTCTCGGTATAGGTTTTTTGTGCATTCGCCTTTTGTCTTTCGGCACGTCCACAGCCCCGATTTTAAACGCAAGCCTGTAGGCAATCGGTGTTGCGGCAAAGCTGAATGCAAACGCCACCACAAAGGTTAAAATCAAAAAAATTATTTCCGTTGTTCTCATATTTCTACCTCAGGCTACTGAACAAAGCCAACCTTTTTATAAACCTTACTTAGTGTTCTTCCTGCAATTTTTGATGCTTCAACCGCACCCTTTTCGCAGATGTCAACAAGGTACTGTTTATCATTTGAAAGCTCGTCATATCTTGCTCTTATCGGGCGGATTTCTTCAACAACAGCTTCTGCTACGTCTTTCTTGAAGTCACCATATCCCTTGCCCTGATATTCTTGTGCAATCTTGTCAATATCCTTGCCTGTAACTGCTGACATAATGGTTAAAAGGTTATTTATTCCTGCTTTTGCATCGTCATCCGGTCGGTATTCAATAACACCCTCGGAATCTGTAACCGCAGATTTAATCTTCTTTTCAATTACAGATAAATCGTCTAAAAGTGAGATATATGCCTTTGGGTTTTCGTCCGATTTTGACATCTTCTTGGTAGGCTCTGTAAGGCTCATAACCTTTGCGCCCGCCTTTGGCATAAAGCCTTCAGGAATTTTGAATACAGGATTTCCCTCCTGACAGTATACGCCGTTAAATCGTTCCGCAATATCTCGGGTTATCTCAATGTGTTGCATCTGGTCCTTTCCCACAGGCACCAAGTCTGCCTGATACAAAAGAATGTCTGACGCCATCAAAACAGGGTATGTGAAAAGACCTGCATTAATATTATCTGCGTGCTTTGAGCTTTTATCTTTAAACTGCGTCATACGTGACAGTTCTCCCATATATGTATAGCAGTTCAAAACCCATGCAAGCTGTGCGTGATGCGGAACCTGTGACTGAATGAAAAGAAGGCTCTTTTCAGGGTCAATTCCGCAGGCAATATAAATTTTTAAAAGGTCAAGAGTTCTTTTTCTTAACTCCTGCGGATTCTGGCGCACAGTGATTGCGTGCAGGTCCATCATAGCATAAATACATCTGTATTCTTCCTGGAGGCTTACCCAATTCTTAATGGCTCCAAGGTAGTTTCCAAGTGTAATATTTCCGGACGGTTGCACGCCGGAAAATATGGTTTTTTTCTCGTCCATTATATTTCCTCCTGATTATTTTAACATATCGGTAAGCATTGCACCCACAGCTTTGATGCCCTCTTCAATCTTGTCCTCAGGCATTGTTGAGTAGTTCAGTCTGAATGAGCTTGTTTTTGCGCTCATATCTGTTGCAAAGTTATTGCTCGGCACAAATGCAACCTTGTATTCCTTTATTGCAATCTCTGAAAGCTTAACAGCGTCAACTGTTTCAGGGCAGGTAACCAGAATGAAAAGTCCGCCCTCCGGCTTTGTCCATTCAATGCCCTTCGGGAAATATTTATCCATACAAGAAAGCATAAAACGGCACTTTCTTCCGTATACCTCGCAAGCCTTTTTGATATAGTCATCAATATTGTATCTTTTTAAGAACTCGCAGGCAATCATCTGTGTAAGGCAAGGCGTATGAACGTCATTCACCTGCTTCATAATCTCGATTTTGTCGCAAAGCTCAGCCCTGCATACAATGTACCCTATACGAAGCCCCGGAGACAGAATTTTTGACATTGAGCTTACATAAATAACTCTGCCCTCCGTATCAAGCGACTTGATTGTCGGTACGTATTCACCGCCAAAACGCAGGTCGCCATAAGGGTTATCCTCCATAATAAGACAATCGTACTTTTTGGCAAGTTCCAAAAGCTTTTTTCTCTTTTCAAGGCTCATTGTGATGCCTGTCGGGTTCTGGAAATTCGGGATTGTATAGATTAACTTAACCTTCCGGCTTTTTAAAGTTTCCTCCAGACTTTCCATATTCATTCCGTCAGATTCCATTGGAACTCCAACAAGATTTGCACGAACGCTTCGAAGTGAGTTCAGTGTTCCGACAAAGCTCGGTGCTTCAACAACAATGTCCTCATTATCTTCAACCACAACACGTGCCGCAAGGTCAAGCCCCTGCTGACCGCCTGTTGTTATAATGATTTTATCCTCTTTGGAAAAAGAGTCTACCTTTTCAGCTCTCTTTTTAAGCTCTTCCTTTAGCGGTCCGTAGCCATCGGTTGTTCCGTATGCAAGCGCCTTTTTTCCGTCATTTTTTAAAACGTCCGCCGCAATTTCTGAAAGCTCCTCAGTCGGAAACAAATCAGGGTCAGGTGAACCGCCCGCAAGTGAAATCACGGCAGGGTCCGCCATAAGCTTGAACATTTCACGAATACCTGACGCCTGTAACGGCTTTGCACGGTTTGTATAGTAATTTTCAAAATTCATTTTTTTACCTTCTTTTTAAAATACGTCATTTCCAAGACCTTGATAAAATTTTTCGCCTTGCCGTCTTGCTGTTTGGGTGTCATACGCCGGTACTTCCCCAGGCAAACGGCGGTAAGATGCTGAATTTTAGCAGGTCTTATTTGTTAATCTTTGCCCAGCTGTCCTTTAGTGCAACTGTTCTGTTGATAATAATATTATCAGGAGTAGATTCCTTATCTACACAGAAATAGCCAAGTCTTAAGAACTGGAACTTGTCTTCAGGCTTAACATCACGAAGACCTGACTCAAGCTTACAGCCGGTTAGTGTTTCAACGGAATTTGGGTTTAAGTTTTCAGTAAAGCTTCCAACCTTGCTTTCATCAGACGGATTTTCCACATTGAATAATCTGTCGTAAAGATGAATTGTTGCATCAATCGAGTCTTCCTGTGATACCCAGTGAATTGTACCCTTAACCTTTCTTCCGTCCGGTGAATCTCCGCCTCGGGTTTGTGGGTCATAAGTACAGTGAACTTCGATAACTTTGCCATTTTCGTCCTTTACGCAAGAGGTAGCGGTTACGTAGTACGCACTCTTTAAGCGTACTTCCTGACCGTACTTTAATCTGAAATACTTTTTAGGAGCATCTTCCATAAAGTCATCTTCTTCAATCCAAAGGTTCTTTGAGAATTTAACCTTTCTTGTTCCAAGTTCCGGCATCTGCGGATTGATTTCAACCTCAATCTCCTCTGTAACGCCTTCAGGATAGTTATCAATAACAAGCTTTATAGGGCGAAGAACTGCCATTGCACGAGGTGCAATATTGTTCAAATCTTCTCTTACACAGAACTCTAAAAGCGAGAAGTCAATTACACTGTTCGCCTTTGCAACACCGATTCTTTCACAAAAATCACGGATTGCAGCAGGTGTATAACCACGTCTTCTCATACCGCACAGTGTACCCATTCTTGGGTCGTCCCATCCTGATACGATACCGTCATTTACAAGCTTTAAGCACTTTCTCTTACTTGTTAATGTATAGTTTAAGTTCATTCTCGCAAACTCAATCTGGCGTGATGGTTTAGAAAATCCAAGCTCACGCAAAAACCAGTCATATAGCGGTCTGTGGTCCTCAAATTCCAACGAGCAAAGTGAGTGTGTTACGCCCTCAACTGTGTCGGATATAGGGTGTGCAAAGTCATACATCGGGTAAACACACCACTTATCACCTGTTCTGTGGTGGTCCTGATGCATAATTCTGTAGATGATAGGGTCACGCATATTAAGGTTTGGTGACGCCATATCAATTTTTGCACGAAGAACACGGACACCGTTTTCAAATTCACCCTCTGTCATTCTGCGGAACAGGTCAAGGTTTTCCTCAACACTTCTGTTCCGGTACGGGCTTTCCTTACCCGGCTCTGTTAGTGTTCCTCGGTATTCACGGATTTCGTCAGCTGACAAATCGTCAACATACGCCTTTCCGTCCTTTATAAGCTTGATTGCACATTCATAAATATCATCAAAATAGTCAGATGCATAAAGTTCCTTGTCCCACTCAAAGCCAAGCCACTTGATGTCCTCTTCAATGGCATCAACGTATTCTGTATCTTCTTTTGACGGGTTTGTATCGTCAAGACGAAGATTACAGGTGCCGTTATACTTTTTCGCATTACCAAAGTCAATGCAAATTGCCTTTGCGTGACCTATGTGAAGATACCCGTTCGGCTCAGGCGGAAAACGTGTCTGCACATGGCTGTAAACGCCGTCTGCCAAATCCTTTTCAATCGCTTCTTCTATAAAATTCTTGCTTACAACTTCTTCCATTTTAATTCCCCTTATCTCAAGTTCTCTATTGCTGTATCAATTCTTGATAAAAACTCGTCATAGCCTAAAACCTGTATAATTTCGTAAAGGTCCGGTGTGTTTCTTCTTCCTGTAACAGCCACACGGATTACAGTTGCCACATCGCCAACGTGACCCTTGAATGAGTCAGGGTCCTTTTTATACATCTTCGGTGCTTTTGCATAACCAAGGCTTTCTGCCATATCACGCACCTTCGGGAACCAGTCCTCTGCAGTTTCGTTTTTATCGTAAACTGTTTTATAGGTTTTCAAAATTTCAACAGCATCGGCTTTTGCAATATTTTCCGCCCATTCATAAGCCTCCGGCTTTTTGAAGAAATATGCACAGTAGTCTACTGTGTCTTCCCACTTTGCAATATCCTTTCTCGGCTTTTCGCTTCCTCTTTCAATACCGAAAATGCTTACAGCATAGTCCTTGTTGTCAGATAAAAGCTTTGCAAATTCAGGATTTGCAGCCTCTGCCCAGTAAAGTGTTTCTCTGTAAACCTCTTCCTTTGTAAGCTTGCAGATATAGTTCTTGCTTATATCGTTAAGCTTCATAAGGTCAAATAATGCTCCTGCCTTACTCATATTTGCAAGCGAAAACTCGAATTCGTCTTTTGAAAGGTCAGGATTTGCCATTCGCCACTCTTCAAAGTTTGAGTTTGCAATTGTTAAAAGATATTCCAAAACCGCTTCCTTTGGATAGCCTGATTCGTGATAGTAAGTAACCGCTGCTTCCGGGTCCTTTCTCTTTGAAAGTTTACGCTTTCCGCCGGTTTCTTCGTCCTCCTTCATAACAGGTGCAATATGTGCATACTGCGGTGCATTGAATCCTAAAATTTTAAATAACTGAAGATGAACAGGTGCTGATGAAATCCATTCATCGCCTCTTATTACATCTGTTGTTCCCATCAAGTGGTCGTCAATTGCGTGAGCAAAGTGGTACGTGGGGATACCGTCTGTCTTTAAAAGCACGATGTCCTGAACGTTTTCAGGCATCTCGATTTCGCCCTTAATTGCATCGTTAAAGCTTATGCGCTTATTTTCATCACCAGGTGACTTCAGTCTTAAAACATACGGCATACCGCTATTTATTTTCTCTTCGATTTCTTCCAGTGTTAAATCTCTGCACCTTGCAAACTCGCCGTAATAACCGGGGTTCTGTTTCTTCTCTTCCTGACTCTTTCTAATCTCGTCAAGCTCCTCTGCTGTGCAGAAACAAGGATATGCAAGTCCCTTTTCCACCAAAGACTTGGCATAAGTCTGGTAAATCTCCTTACGCATACTCTGCGTGTACGGTCCGTAGTTTCCGATTGATTCGGTTTCGGTTAACATTCCCTCGTCAATTTCGATACCGAAGTTGCGAAGACCATCAACAATTCCTGTAACGCCGTTTTCCACTTCTCTTTTCTTGTCTGTGTCTTCAATTCGAAGAAAGAACACACCGCCGCTTCTTTTTGCCGCAAGGTGTGAAACAAATGCCGCAAAAAGTCCGCCTATATGCAAAAATCCTGTCGGGCTTGGTGCGAAACGTGTTACCTTTGCACCTTCTTTTAACTCCCTTTTCGGATACATATTTTCATAATCTTCAGGGGTCTTGGTTATCCCGCCGAATAATAGCTCTGCTAATCTTTTATTATCCATAAACTTTTCCTCCGTTTAATAATCATAAATATACTATTTTATTATACATCTTTTTGCCCGCAATATCAAGTAAATATGAGAAAAAAACGGATAATTTTGCTAATTTTTTCACCCTTTTATTTTGCAAGGAAAAATGAGCCGCAAACACGTATGGTTTATCGGCTCATTTTCTTGGGGGTAATGTATTTTGTGAGGTTAATTCTATTATTTCCGTTTTTTTCATTGTTATACATATTTTTTAAAAAGCATATACTTAACTTACAGGAAGGTGATATTATGGCAAATTATCTTATAAATCGTTTATCTGGCGGTGAACATTACTTTTTTAAGCCTTATGAGGGAATTTGTATGAGGCGTTCCACGCCGTCTGGTTCATATTCCGAGCATACACAGGTTGTGGCTTTGGGGCGTGACAATTTCTCGGTGTTTTTAGCTTCAGACGGTAGCATCCATCTTGTTTGCGCTGATGCGGAAAATATGCTGATTTATGCAAACTGCCGCAACAACGTGTGGAAGCGCTACATTCTGGCTAAAATCCCAAATGATGCAGTTGTTTTAAAAATGCATCTTTATGCCGTCCGCGGAAGACTTAATCTTCTGTATTCCGCACTCTTTGCAGGCGAATATATGCTCATTCACTGCATCCTCGGCAATAACGCCAAGCCGTCTACTGTATCCAAGCTGTCCTGTCCACACTTTTTCGTGTATAACAACAAGGTGTACTATACCAATCAGAACGGCAATTTGGGATTTACCGATTTGGCGGACGAAAAACCTACGGTTTTCAACCGTCTTTATGACGATGCCGACTCGGTTTCTGTGTGGGAAGATTGCGGGAAAGAATTTTTGATTTTTGTAAGAAATTCACGCCTTTTCATAAACGGCAAAGAAATTTTATACGATTCTGCGATTGAAAACCCTATTTTCGTAAAAGGCAACGACCGCCTTTATATTATGTGGAAAAGCGGTGGTTTTATCAGGTATATCTCGTCCTTTAACGGCGGCGCTACCTGGAGCGAGCCTATGCGGTTCATAAATACAGGTATTGAACCAAAGCTTTATGCTTACTGTTCCAAAGACGTTTTCAGGCTTTATTACGGCTACGAAACAAAAAATAACCTCACTCTTCTGGGTGTTTCCGATATTTTTTCCGTTGGCTTGAATTCCCGTGAAAATACAGAGCTGAAAGAGGTTAAAAATAAACTTTGCGAAAAGACCAAAGAGGCGGAAAGTGCAAAAAAAGAAGTTGAACGGCTTAATAAAATTCTCTCGGGACTTATTCCCTGATTATCTTTACAACGAGAAAAGTTTGTGATATAATTAACGTGAAATGGCAGACGGATATTTTGCAAAAGAGGTTTCCTTTTTTGCTGAATGGCTCTGCTTTAAAATCACATCTGTCACCCGAGATTTTCTTAGGTAGACGAGAAGGAGGAATTTTATGTATAATCCCAAATCGCCCAAAGCAGAAGATTTTATAAATCACGAAGAAATCCTCAATACCTTAAAGTATGCCGAGGAGAACAAAACCAACCGTGAGCTTATAAAATCAGTTATAGAAAAAGCCAGGGACAAAAAAGGTCTTTCACACCGTGAGGCTGTTCTTTTACTGGATTGCGAGTATGAAGACTTAAACGAAGAAATTTACGCTTTGGCTAAAAAAATCAAAGACGATTTTTACGGCAACCGTATCGTTATGTTTGCGCCGTTATACCTTTCAAACTACTGCGTAAACGGATGCGTTTATTGTCCGTATCACTACCAGAACAAGCATATCGCAAGAAAAAAGCTTACTCAGGAAGAAATCAAGCGTGAGGTTATTGCACTTCAGGATATGGGGCATAAGCGTCTTGCCATTGAGTCGGGCGAAGACCCTGTAAATAACCCGATTGAATACATCTTGGAAAGTATTAAAACTATTTACAGCATTAAGCATAAGAACGGTGCAATCCGCCGTGTTAACGTAAATATTGCGGCGACCACCGTTGAAAATTACCAAAAGCTTAAGGATGCAGGCATCGGAACATATATTCTGTTCCAGGAAACCTATCACAAGGAAAGCTATGAGAAGCTTCATCCTACAGGTCCGAAGCACAACTACGCTTACCACACCGAAGCTATGGACAGAGCTATGGAGGGTGGCATTGATGACGTTGGTCTTGGGGTATTGTTCGGGCTTGAGCTTTACCGATATGAGCTTGCAGGATTATTGATGCACGCAGAACACTTAGAAGCGGTTCACGGCGTTGGTCCGCATACCATAAGTGTTCCGAGAATACGTCACGCAGATGATATTGATGCAGATTCTTTTGACAACGGCATCAGCGATGATATTTTCGCAAAAATCATTGCAGTTATCAGAATTTCCGTTCCGTATACAGGTATGATTATCTCAACACGTGAAAGCAAGGCTTGCCGCGAACGTGCTTTAGAGCTTGGTGTTTCACAGATAAGCGGCGGTTCAAAAACCAGCGTTGGCGGTTATGTTGAGCCGGAGCCTGAAGACGATAAGTCAGAACAGTTTGACGTTGAGGATAAGAGAACATTGGATGAAATCGTGCATTGGCTTATTGATATGGGGCATATCCCGAGTTTCTGTACCGCCTGCTACCGTGAAGGCAGAACAGGTGACAGATTTATGAGCCTTTGCAAGAGCGGGCAGATATTAAACTGCTGTCACCCGAATGCTCTTATGACCCTGATGGAATATCTTGAAGACTACGCTTCAAAGGAAACCCGTGAAGCAGGTATCAAGATGATTGAGGCAGAAATTGAAAAAGTGCCAAACGAAAAGGTTAAGGCAATCGCCAAGGAAAATCTTAAAAAGATTGTCGAAGGCAGCCGTGATTTCAGATTTTAACAGCATTCTAAAAGTCCTCCGAAGTATCGGAGGACTTTTAATTGTGCGTCATTTGTGATATAACACAAATCTCTCGTTTTGTAAACATCTTTATGCAAAAAACCACGCTTTAAAAGCGTGGTTTTAATTTATTAGTTCTTCGGCTTAAAGAATGATGGGACGTTTACATTGTCCATACTTGGCTTTAAGGTTCTTGAGAAGATTGCATCGTCATCGTTTGATGCTAAAAAGCTTGGT
>JAZOVJ010000061.1:0-2037 GCA_045658645.1 Clostridia bacterium
AAATTGGAATTTGTCTGATTCTATGATATATCCTTAGGTTTCATATATATAATGACGATTAATAAAACTCACTGATTTGCATCAGAAAAAAACATAATTATCCATTGACAATTATCTATATGTCGCATATAATACATATAGATAAACATCTATGGGTGGTGAGATTTAAAATGGATGAAAGAAAAATGGCATTGATATTCAAAGCCTTTTGTGATGAAAACCGTATCCGCATTTTGAAGATGCTGACAAGCGGTGAAAAGTGTGCCTGCAAAATTCTTGACGAACTTAATGTTACACAGCCTACTCTGTCACATCATATGAAAATACTTTGCGATTCGGGTATTGTGGTTGGTCGCAAAGAAGGTAAATGGATGCACTATTCCATTTCATCTGAAGGCGTAGAGTGTGCAGTTAAATATCTGCAAACCCTGACAACTCTTGACGGCACAGATGAAAGCAAGCCGTGTTGTGAAAAGTAATTCGATACTTTTCCGCACGGCATATTCTAAAACTTATGTATAGATACATTTCTATATGTTTATATGAAAGGAGATTTTTATGAGTGTATTAAAAACGACTTGGGATTTCTTTCAAAATGAAATCCTTGGAATGCAATGGCTGAACAGGCTTATTGCAACAATCTTAAATGCTTGCGGTTTAGATACTTCAAGCAGAATCGGCGGAAGTATTCAGTTCTTTATCTACGATACCATAAAAATTATGGTGCTACTCGGTGTTCTGATTTTGATTATCTCGTATATTCAAAGTTATTTTCCGCCCGAAAGAACGAAAAAGATACTCGGCAGATTTCACGGCATAGGAGCAAATATCATAGCCGCTTTGCTCGGTACAGTAACTCCGTTCTGTTCCTGTTCGTCTATTCCGTTATTTATCGGATTTACAAGTGCAGGACTTCCGCTTGGCGTAACATTCTCATTCTTGATTTCTTCGCCTATGGTTGACCTTGGAAGCCTTGTTTTGCTGATGAGTATTTTCGGTTGGAAGGTTGCCGTTATTTATGTAATCATCGGTCTGATTATCGCTGTTGTCGGCGGTACACTGATTGAAAAACTTCATCTTGAAAATCAGGTTGAAGAATATATCCGAAACGGTAAATCACTTGATGTTCCGCAGGAAGAATTACACTTCAAAGACCGTATCAAATATGCGTGGGAACAGGTTGTTTCTACTGCGAAAAAAGTTGCTCCCTATGTTCTTGTCGGTGTAGGTATCGGTGCGATTATTCACAATTGGATTCCCGAAGATTTCATCGTTAAGGTACTCGGTGACAATAATCCGTTTGGTGTAGTTCTTGCAACGGTTGCAGGTGTACCGATGTATGCTGATATTTTCGGTGCGATTCCTATTGCCGAAGCGTTGCTTGCAAAGGGTGCGTTGCTCGGTGTTGTACTCTCCTTTATGATGGGTGTTACCACTCTGTCCTTGCCCTCAATTATTATGCTCCGTAAGGCTGTAAAACCGAAATTACTTGGTATTTTTGTTGCGATATGCACCATTGGTATAATCATTGTCGGTTATTTCTTTAACGTAATACAAAACTTTATTATTTAATTTTGGAGGTATCATTATGGCACTGTTTAAATTCGGAAAGAAAAAAGAAGAAAAGAAATCATCTTGCTATTGTTGTTCATCGGAAAACACTGCTGAAATTCGCTGTAATTCTGACGGTGAAATCAAAAGCATTAAAGTTTTAGGTGCAGGCTGCAAAGCTTGTCATGAGCAATATGAATACACAAAAGAAGCTGTTAAAAATATGGGGTTATCGCTTGAGGTTGAGTATATAACCGATATGGCAAAAGTTATGGAATACGGCGTTATGAGTATGCCTGCCATTGTTGTGAACGAAAAGGTTGTTGCAATGGGCAAAGTATTAAAATCTGCTGATGTAATGAAACTTCTGGCAAATAACAGCTGATAAAAATCTCTGCATAGAAATAAACCACTTCATTCAATGCCGATTCGGCACCGATATGAAGTGGTTTAATGCATTATAGGATTGCTCGACAAATTCTTATT
>JAZOVJ010000062.1:0-29240 GCA_045658645.1 Clostridia bacterium
ACTCCTTGCAACATTACATTTGCAAGGAGTTTAATAGTTAAGGTTCCTATTTAGTGCATAACCTTTTGCATATTATGGCGTAAGTTTGGCGTAAATTGGCGTATTTTTTAATTTTGTCAACTTGTCAAACCCGCTATTTTACTGAACTTTTTTGATTTTTACTTATCCAACGGCTTCATTGTTGGGAATAACAAAACGTCACGGATTGCAAGTGAGTCAGTTAGCAACATACACATACGGTCGATACCGAAGCCGATACCACCCGTTGGAGGCATACCGATTTCAAGTGCATTCATAAAATCTTCGTCTGTTGTGTTTGCTTCTTCGTCACCCTGCGCCAAAAGTTCTTCCTGTGCACGGAAACGCTCTCTCTGGTCAATCGGGTCGTTAAGCTCTGAATATGCGTTAGCCATTTCCCAACCGTTCATAAAGAACTCAAAACGTTCAACGTATTCAGGGTTTTCAGGCTTTTTCTTTGTAAGCGGTGAAATTTCGATTGGGTGGTCCATAACGAATGTTGGCTGAACAAGATGCTCTTCAACGTATTCCTCAAAGAACAGGTTCAAAATATCGCCCTTCTTATGACGTTCTTCGTATTCAACGTGCTTTTCTTTAGCAACAGCTCTTGCTTCTTCCAAAGTCTTGATTTCGTTCCAGTCAACGCCTGCATATTTCTTAACGGCATCAACCATAGTAATTCTTTCAAATGGTTTACCAAGGTCCATTTCAATTCCGTTATAAACAATTTTTGTTGTGCCAAGAACTTCCTGTGCAACGTGTCTGTAAAGGTTTTCTGTAAGGTCCATCATACCGTGATAGTCGGTATATGCCTGATAAAGCTCCATAAGAGTGAATTCAGGGTTGTGACGTGTGTCAAGGCCTTCGTTTCTGAAAACTCTGCCGATTTCATAAACACGTTCCATACCGCCAACGATAAGACGCTTTAAGTATAGCTCAAGTGAAATTCGAAGCTTAAAGTCTTCGTCCAAAGCGTTAAAGTGTGTTTCAAAAGGACGGGCAGCAGCACCGCCTGCGTTTGAAACAAGCATTGGTGTTTCAACCTCTAAAAATCCCTGATTTCCAAGATATGAACGAATTGAAGCGATAATCTTTGAACGCTTTACAAATGTATCCTTAACCTCGGCGTTCATAATAAGGTCGGTGTAACGCTGACGGTAACGAAGGTCAGTATTTGTCATACCGTGGAATTTTTCCGGTAGCGGCTGAAGTGACTTTGAAAGCAGGGTGATTTTATCAACCCTTACTGAAATTTCGCCTGTTTGTGTTGTAAATACTTCGCCTGTTGCACCGATAATATCGCCGATGTCAAGCTTTTTAAATCTTGCGTATTCTTCCTCGCCCAAAATGTCGTTTTTAACAAATAGCTGGATATATCCGTCATTGTCCTGAATGTGCACAAATCCGACTTTGCCCATACCACGCTTTGACATAATTCTTCCGGCAACTGTAACAACTTGTCCGTCAAGCGGAGAAATTTTTGCTGTAACCTGCTTTTCCTCGCCACGTGCAACAACAGTTCTTTCTTCCTCGGTATAGCCCTCGGAAATGTCCTTTGATGAGTGAGTTCTATCAAATTTTGTAATCTGGAACGGGTCCATACCCGCATCCTGAAGTTCTTTTAATTTATCTCTTCTGACTTGAAGAAGCTGTGATAATTCCTGATCCATATTAACTATAGTCCTTTCATTATATATTATAATCCATATAATTATACACTAAGTCAGGCTTTTTTACAAGCATTTACCGTAAAAAAGTGGAAAAATTTGAGCTAATAAAGCCTTGCAAGACCGCCCTCTCCGGTTTCACGGTAGTTTTTGTGCATATCTCTGCCTGTTTCGTACATAGTTTTTACCACCAAGTCGAAAGAAATCTTCCGGCTTCCGCTTAAAAATCGGGATAGGGACGAGGCGTTTATGGCACGCATCGCCGCAACGGCGTTTCTTTCAATGCAAGGTATCTGCACAAGGGATTTTACAGGGTCACAGGTTAAGCCCAAGTGATGTTCCATTGCGATTTCTGCGGCATATTCTATCTGCTCAAGGCTCATTTTTGAAAGCTCGCAAAGAGCCGCTGCCGCCATTGAGCAGGCACTTCCGATTTCCGCCTGACAACCGCATTCTGCACCTGAAATCGAGGCATTGGTTTTTATAATATTTCCCACAAGCCCTGCAACTGCGAGGGCTTTTATTATATCATCATCTGAATATCCGCGCTGTTCTTTCTGGTAATAAAGCACGGCAGGAAGAACACCCGAAGCCCCGCAGGTTGGCGCAGTTACCACGGTTTCTGATGATGCGTTTTGCTCTGAAACTGCAAATGCATAGGCACAGACAAGTCGGTTTTCACGTGTTTCGGAGGTTTCGCTTCCAGATGGCCGGTTGTATAAAAAGTATGCTTTTTTCTGCACGTCAAGTCCGCCAGGAAGGGTGCCGGTAGCTTTAAGACCCGACTCTACACTTTCCTTCATACATTCCCATACTTCTTTTAAATATCCAAAAATATCTTTTCCCTCGCACAGTTCCACGTACTGCCAAAGTCGCAGTTTGTTTCGTCTGCAGTATGCGGCAATTTCGGTAAATGTGGTGAGCGGGTAGAAGGATTTCGGTTTTACACGATGCCCGTCTACTACAAACTTGCCTCCTCCGACACTTAATATTCGCTGAAAATTAATTTCTTCGCCGTTTTTATAAGCGAAGCAGTCCATAGTGTTTGGGTGTGGGATATTTTTTGTTTCCCTGTCAAACACCAGCTCAAACTTATAGCCCTTAAAGGTACGGTTAAGCACATAGTCTGCACGGTGGCCTTTTCCCATTTTGGCAAGTGACCCATACAGGATAACCTTAAAGGTGTCGGCTGACGGATTTGCCTCACGGAAAAGTGTTGCGGCACGCTCCGGCGCCATTGAGTGTGAACTTGACGGACCTCTGCCCATACGATACAGCTCGCGGAGTGACTCCATTCCGGATTTATTGAGCCAATGGCGTTCCGGCTCGGATTCACCGCTTAAAAGGGTGTCAAGGGAAATCTTAAAAATTTCCGCAAGTTTCAGACAAATATCGGTTGATGGGTAGGATAGTGATTTTTCCCATTTTGATACCGCCCGGTTGGAAACACCTACCATATCTCCCAGTTCCTTTTGGGAAAGCTTCAGCTTTCTCCGGTTTTCGTATATCATTTGTGAAATAATGCTTTCAGACATAATTCCACCTTCCTTTTTCCATTAAATAACAGAGCTTGTAAACGCCACAGCCTTGCCAAGAACACGGATGTGAGAAAGCTCTTCGTTCATATAGACCATTGGTCGATAAGCCGGATTTTCCGGCTGTAAAACCACCTGATTAAGTTCAGGGTAGTAGAAAAATCGTTTAAGAGTAACTTCGTTATCGTTCACGATTACCACTGCGATTTCACCATTTTCCACCATTTCCTGCTGACGTACAAAAACAACATCGCCGTCAAAAATACGTGCGTTTATCATACTGTCGCCCTGTGCGATTACGCAAAAATCTGCATCTATATCTGTGCCGGCATCAGCGAAGGTTTCGTATTCCTCTTCACACATAATAGGCTCACCGCAGGCAATTTTTCCAAGCATCGGGATGCGATGGCGGACAACAGGGTGCAGACCAAAGCGGGTGTTATCCTCCGCTGATAATGTCTCTAAATCTGACTGAAAACCCACAAGGTAGTCAATGGAAACACCAAAATAAGAGGCAATATCCTTTAAAATTGTGTTCGTGTTAGGCATTCTTTTGCCCTGCTCGTACATTCCTATAGTGCTTTTAGATACGCCGATTACATCTGCCAGCTGTTCCTGTGATAAATGCGCATCTTCACGCAGTTTTTTTAGGTTTACTCCAAACATTAAAAATTCCTCCTTTTGTCACTTTATCGACATTTTACTACACGTTTCGTGGTTTGTCAACAAAAAACACGAAACGTGGCAAAAACTTTGTGAAACCTGCACAAATCGTAAAAAACAGAAAAATTTCTCTTGACAAAACCACGTTACGTGGATATAATAATACAAAAAGTACACAATACGTGGTTTATATGGAGGTGTGTATATGACATAGTGTGGACTTTTAAATGTATTTAAGAAAGGAGGATGCCATGAATTTTTACGAAGATGTGTTAAAGGCAGAAAGACAAAGAACACTGGGCTTTGAAGGGGATATTTTTGATGGAGATGAGTATGAGTGCCCTATTTGCGAAAGCCGTGACTGGGACTTTTTGCTTAAGGATTGTCACGGAGATATTATCGGATGTCAGGAGTGTGTGACAAAGGTATATCCCGGTGAAAACATTTAACAGAATAGAGATTTTACTTTACGAGGTGATTTAGGGTGAAGAGAGAAGAATTGATGAAGGTGTATTATTTGGACAAAGAAATTGCCGAATGGAAGGAAGAAATCGAAAGAATACGTGGGAGTGCGCTGCCGAAAGGCGTGCGGTTTGACACTATATCAGGGAGCGGGAGATATACTGATATGGTGGCGCAGGCGGCTGCTATGATAGCAGATACGGAAAAGAAGATTAAGAAGAAGCTTTTGGAACTTGAGCTGGCGAGGAACGAGATTATCCGCTATATTATGGATATTGACGATTGCCAGACAAGACTTATTTTTAAGCTTCGATGCCTCGACCATATGACGTGGAACGAAGTTGCGGACAGGGTCGGGGGGATGAATTCGGAATATTCTGTTAAAAAGAGATTTTACAGGTATCTGGAAAAGTGTTGTTAGTATAAATTCAAGTTGTCCCACATGTCACCTTAATATGTGATAATATGTTACCGTGGAAAACAGAGATGCCGGCGTCTGTTTTTTTATATATTATTTGGAGGTGATCCGTGGTGGACCCAAGACGCACGTTATGTGCAAGATGCGTAAGCGACTATAGAACCGCAGGTTTTCTGGTGGCGCCTTATGTATACATAAAAGTTAAAGAGCCTTGCGATATATGCGGTCGACCGGGGTTTGAATATGTTGTGGGAAGGACGCACCAAAAGAAAGGGACAAGCTTTGATGGGCAAAGTTGATTTTTGGCTTACGCCTGAAGGCCTTATTCTCCTTCGGGCAAAAAGCAGGGACAGTCTTACTAAAAATGAGCTCGCAAAAAAACTGGGAATTGCACCGAAAACCTTAAGCTTATGGGAATGCAAATATCCCGAAATTGAGGAAGCATTAAGGCAGGGAAGAGAAATAACTGACGTCCGTGTGGAAAATGCCATTTTAAAAAAGGCGTTGGGGTTTGAAACCACCGAGGTTAAAAAGGTGGTAAAGGCGGACGGCGCCGAAGAGATTACTACGGTAGTAAAGTGTGTACCGCCTGATGTTTCAGCAGCTTCTGTGTGGCTTAAAAACAGATGCCCCGAGCGTTGGAGGGACAAGCCACAGGAGGAAGACAGCTTGTCAAAAGTAGATAAAATATTGGAGGAGATAAATGCTCAGGCTAACAGATAAGCAAAAGGAGTTCTGGTGCGGTGCGAATCACCGCTGGAACATTAAAGAGGGAGCAACAAGAAGTGGGAAAACATATCTTGACTATTTCCTCATACCCCGAAGAATACGGGCATGCAAGGGTTCGGGATTGATTGTTCTTTTGGGGAACACCAAAGGGACGTTAGAACGTAATATTTTAGAGCCTATGCGCTCTATCTGGGGTGACGAGTTGGTTGGAAGTATCGGAAGCGACAACACCGTTATGCTTTTCGGGAAAAGGTGTCATGCGCTGGGAGCTGACAAGGTGACGCAAGTGTCAAAGCTTCAGGGTGCGGGGATTGAGTATTGCTACGGTGATGAAATTACTACCTGGAATGAAGAGGTTTTTTCAATGCTGAAATCCCGTCTTGACAAGCCGACCTCGGTTTTTGACGGCACCTGCAACCCTGACGGACCGAACCACTGGCTTTTAAAGTTTTTAAACAGTGATGCGGATATTTTCCGTCAGCATTATACCATTTACGATAACCCGAATTTGTCAGCTCAGTTTGTCAAAAACTTAGAGTGCGAATATCGGGGGACTGTGTATTATGAGCGGTTTATACTTGGCAAATGGGCACTTGCGGAAGGGCTTATTTATCCTATGTTCAAAAAAGACGAACACGTAACAAAAGAGCTTCCAAAGAGCGGAAAATACTATGTTTCGGTGGACTACGGAACGCTTAACCCGTGCAGTATGGGACTTTGGTGCATAAGCGGAAAAAAGGCGTACAGGATTAAGGAATTTTATTATAGCGGCAGAGATAAAAACAGGCTTTTTACAGACGAAGAGTACTACGGTGAGCTTGAAAAACTAACTGAAAATCTGCCGATACAGTGTATCGTGGTAGACCCGTCCGCTGCAAGCTTTATTGAAACTATCAGGCGTCACGGCAGGTATACTGTGAAAAAAGCCAAAAACGATGTATTGGATGGCATACGTTATACAGCAGGTCTTATTTCGGCAGGTAAGGTTTTGGTTTCGCCGGAATGTGAAAACACGCTTCGTGAGTTTGAGGAGTACAGTTGGGATGCCGAACAACCTGAGGACAAGCCGATAAAGCAGAACGACCACGCAATGGACGATATGCGATATTTTTGTTACACAGTTTTAAGAAAACTGTGGTAACCTTTCATTTTACATATTCAAACTTTCAATAAGAAAAGCAACGCCGCATACCTTTGCGGCAGATTGGAGAGGACTATGAACTTTTTTAAAAAGGCGGCTTTTACCCTTAAAAATTCCCTTTATAAAGAGGGTGTTTGTGTAAAGGTGTCAGAACAAATGTCTGCGGCAATTACCCAGTGGGAGAGTCTTTACAGGGACAACAGTAAGCTTTCGCTTGCATCCGCTATTGCGGCAGAAACTGCAAGACTCACCACGCTGGAGCTTAAGTCAAAGGTGTCAGGGTCTTGCCGTGCAGACTTTCTTGATGAGCAGTATCAGAACCTGCTTGAAAACATACGTAACATCACAGAGCTTGCCTGCGCAACAGGCGGTGTGGTGCTAAAGCCTTATGTGTCTGGAAGCGAGATAAAGGTGGCAACCATAAAGGCAGAAAATTTTATACCCACCGAATTTAATGAATCGGGTGACATTGTGGGTGCGGCGTTTCTGGAACGATACTTTTCCGGGAAAAAGGTATATACCCGAATTGAGCAACACTCCCTGAAAAACGGTGAATACATAATCAGCAGTACGGCTTATGTAGGCGAAGATGAAAAGGAGCTTGGAAAACAAATCTCCCTTTGTGATACTGTCTGGAAAGACATCACTCCCCGCGTAACTATCAGCGGAATAAAAAAACCACTGTTCTCCTATTTTAAAATGCCTATGGCAAACTGCATTGATTCAGCATCACCACTTGGTATATCGGTTTTTACCCGTGCAACAGGTCTTATCAGCGATGCAGAAGAGCAGTACAGACGTCTTTTGTGGGAATTTGAAAGCGGCGAGCGTGCGCTTTATGTTGACCAGTCAGCAATGCGCAGAGATGATGCCGGAAACTGTGTAATCCCGAACAGACGCTTATACCGACTCTTAAACAGCGGTGATGATACTTTGTTTGCGGATTGGTCGCCGATGCTTCGTGATGAAGCTATCCTGAACGGTCTTAACGAGATTTTAAGAAGAATTGAATTCAACTCAGCACTTGCTTACGGAACCCTGTCTGATGTTATGAACGTGGACAGAACGGCAGAAGAAATCAAGGTGTCAAAACAGCGCAGTTATGCGCATATCAGCGAAATTCAGAAATCTTTGAGGACAGCTCTTGAAAATCTGCTTTGTGCTATGAATTCACTTTGCGATTTATACGGACTTGAAAAGGACGGAGAGTATAATGTTTCGTTTAGTTTTGATGACGGAATCGTGGCAGAAAAGCGAGAGGAGTTTGATGAGAGAATTAAACTTCTGGAGCTTGGAGTTATAGAACCGTGGGAAGTCAGAGTATGGTATCTGGGCGAAGACGATAATACTGCAAAAGGCAAACTTTCAGGGAAAACTATACCTAAAACGGGAGAAGAAGTATGAGAAAAGAAGACTTAATGGGGCTTGTTCCTGCACTCTCAGAAGAGGATGCAGAAGCTCTTCAAAGCTTTTGGGAAGATGAGCTTTCAAAGGAAAAGGAAAGCCTTTCTGCAGGCTTTGATGCACAGAAAATCAGGGAAGAGGCAAGACAGGAAGCACTTTTGGAGGCGAAACAGGAGTATCTTAAAAAGCTACGTGATGATGCTTTGGAAGATGCTCTTGAAAAGACAAATGCAAAGAGCATAAAAGCACTTAAGGCGCTTATTGATGCTGAAAAGGTGGAATTTTGTGACGGCAAAATCACAGGTCTTTCCGAACAGATTGATAAGCTTAAGAATGAATGCGGATTTTTGTTTTTTGAAGATGATGAAAAGCCAAAATTCACAAACGGACCGGCATTCTTTGAAAATAAGCTTGACCTTTCGGGTCTTTCTTATAAGGAACGTCTTAAACTGTATTCCGAAATGCCGGATTTATACCAGAGATTGGTAAAATAGTAATTTAAGAAAGAGGTTTAATTTATGGCAATGACAAGTATTCAGGATTTAGTTAATCCTAAGGTTATGGCGGATATGATTTCCGCAAAGATTGAAAAGAAAATTGTAGTAGCACCTTTTGCAAAGGTGGACGATACCCTTGTGGGCGTTGCGGGTGACACAATTGTTGTCCCGCAGTACAGCTACATCGGTGATGCGTCAGATGTTGCAGAGGGCGATGCTGTTGAAACAACAACACTTGTTACAACAACTACGGAAGCTACAATCAAAAAGGCAATGAAGGCGGTAGAACTTTCTGATGAAGCCGTGCTTTCAGGCTACGGAAACCCTATCGGCGAAACAAACAATCAGCTTGCAGCAGCAATTGCTGCAAAGGTGGATAATGACGCCATGGAGGCACTTCAGACTGCAACGACTGTTTATGAAGCAGAAGACGCCATCTCTTATGACGGCATTATTGACGCTATTGATAAGTTTGGTGAAGAAACAAACTGCCAGAAGGTGATTTTTGTTCACCCATCACAGCTTACACAGCTTCGTCACGATGAGGACTTTATTTCAGCAGAAAAATATACAGGAGACGTAATTCTTTCAGGAGAAATCGGTATGATTGCAAACACTCGTGTTGTTCCGTCAAAGAAAGTGCCTCTTGTAGGCGATAAATACGTCTGCCCGATTGTAAAGATTGAAAATGACTCAGAAACTGAAGACGAAACTCCTGCTCTTACAATATATTTAAAGAGAGATACAAATGTCGAAATGGAAAGACAGACACTAAGACGTGTTACAGACATTTCTGTTGACAAGTTCTATACAGTCGTTCTTTCAAATGCAGGCAAGGTGGTACTTGCGAAGTTTGGAAAGGACAAAAT
Organism: Clostridia bacterium; assembly: GCA_045658645.1. Classification (GTDB taxonomy): domain Bacteria; phylum Bacillota; class Clostridia; order UBA1381; family UBA1381; genus UBA1738. The sequence continues at coordinate 9,404 of JAZOVJ010000062.1, forward strand.
CGGGGGTTGATACCTATGATAGCTGATTTGGCTTTTTACAACGAAAACTACGGCGGGGACAGTAAAATCCCCGCCTCTTTATTTCCACTGTTTGAAAGACGTGCGGAAAACGAACTTATTTTCATAACGGGAGGAAAAATTAAAGGAAAAGACGATGAGTGTATAAAGATTTGTATTTGTGAAATGGCAGAGTTCTTATATGAGTGCCTGGAAAAGAGCGGAATTAAGTCAGAAAACAATGACGGCTATTCTGTTACATACCAAGAAAGGGACATAAAACAAGAACTGGTTAAAATTGCACAGACAAATCTTTTTGGAACAGAGTTTTTGTTTAGGGGTGTTGATGGTTGAGGACAGATAATATTGTGACAATATGGCATTTTTGCGATTCTGATATTCCTGCTCGTTTGATTTTTAAAAACGTCTGTCTTGATGCTACCAAAAGAATCGAGAAAAACGGAATCAAGCAAAAGGGTTTTTTTGACGGAACAAGTGCAACTGTCAGGATTTTCAGTAATGAAGAAATCGGCGTATTACCGGGGGATTATCTTTTTATGGGAGAAAGCCTTGATGCATTCCCTGAAGATGAGGAATGCCTTAAAATCACTGAAGTAAAGGATAACAGATACGGCGGGCAAAAGCACTGGCGTATTGTATGCGGGGGGTAACAGATGATTATAGATGCTGTAAGAAAATATATGCTATCCTGTCCGAAGCTTGCAGGCAAAAAAATAAATATTAACTGTCTTGGTACAAAAAAACGCAGCTTTTCTATCGACAATGTTGCGGCAGAAAGTGTCATTAAAAAGTATTGTGATGGAGGGACACTAAAACAAGCGGTGTTTACGTTTGCTGTGCGTGACCGTTATGATGAAACTCTTGGAGAAAACCTTTATGTAATGGATTTTTTGGAAGATATTGAGGACTGGATATACAAGCAGAATATTATAAAAAATCTGCCGGTTTTTGAAAGCAGTGATTTGATAGTACGAAGCATAGAGGTAACAAAAAGCGGACATCTTCACGATACATCTATGGGCAGTGGCAGGTGGCAGTTGGAATTCAGGATAGTTTATAAACAAAACTAACTAATAGGGACATAAAAAATCAAGAAAGGTGATATAAGAATGATTAATAGAAGTGAAAGACTTGCATTTATGGAAGTTATTGACGGATCCAAAAAGGTTTATAAAAGATTGACTGGCTTTACAGAATTTTCTTTATCTAAAAATCCTAAGGAATACTCAAGAAAGTATATTGATGAGGATATAGAAAGAAGCCAGGTGGTTGCATATGCTCCGACTATTTCATATAAGTTCGATTATGAAATGGGAAATGATGTGCATGCATTTTTGTCAAAAATTGCGGAGAATGAGATAATCGGCGAAGGCGCTGAGTGCGATGTCGTAATTGTAGACACATTAAATTATAACGGCTCCGGTGCAAAGGCAATTAAGAGAAGATTTACCATAATTCCGCAGACCGAGGGTGACGATAAGGATGCATATACAATAAGCGGAACACTTAAAGCGGTGGGCGAGAATATGATTGGTATTGCAAAAACAACAGACTACTGGAAGACGATAACCTTTGAATAACAGGTGACACAAAACGATGGGGGAAAGGTATGAATATTATAACAGACGGATTGCCAGATTTCGTGGCTGTTAAAAGTGTTAAATACAAAGTGCTTACCGATTTTCGTATCTGGATGGAATTTGACAGGATACTGCACCAAAAGGATATAAGTGCAAAGGATAAGATTATGATGATTATGTGCTTGTGTCTTGACCTTAAATGTGGCATAATCCTGCCTGAAGATGCGATGGAAATGATGGGTGCTTTAAGTAGATTTTACCTTTGCGGAAAAGAGGGCAGGAATGAAAATGCCGTCAAAAAAGAAAGGGCTTATGATTTTTCAGAAGACAGCGGTTTAATATATTCTGCCTTTTTGACACAGTACGGGATTGACCTTTTGTCAGTCCCGTATATGCATTGGTATGTGTTTTGCTCACTTCTGGAGGGGCTTGAAAGCTCAAGGGAATTTGTAAAGGTTATGAGGTACAGGTTAAGCGAACCGGAGAAAGAGCAAAATCCAGAGAAAAGAAAATACTTAAAAAGAATGAAGGCGTTTTATGCACTTCCTGACACCAGGACTGAAAGTGAAAAGGATGAACAAATTGCGCAAGTTCTTTTTGAGGCTTTTAATTAGGAAAGGAAGAGCATAAGTTGAATGAAAATGAACTGAAAAAAATTGGTGAAGAGGTTGGAAGATACTTGGGCGAGGGTATTGCCGGGGGACTTTCAGACAGTTCAAAGCTTGCAACAAAGGCTTTTAACGGATTTTATGAAAGACTCAAGTATCAGCGGGACTTCGATTTGATAAGCGAAGAAGAATATTATGCAAGGCTTGAACAATTAAGGGACAGATATTTTGCAAAAGGGACAGATAATTGGGTGAAGTATACCAAACAGATTTATGCTTATCAGGAAAAGATAATAAATGCAGAGAAAAAAGAGATTGAAGGGCTTTATGATGATATTAGCGATTATGCAACAAAAAAATTAGAGGGAATTTTGGAAAAGCAGCAGAAAATGGCTGAAAATCTTAACAGTTTCGGGGCGCTTTATAACATTAATACTGTACATATGAATGGTGTTAAAGACCAGTATTATTCTTTGCACGATTTGTCGTTTGACATTGAGGCGCTTAAGCGATATCAAAGGGATATGAACAGCTTAAAAGAAAGAGCGGACAGGCTTTTGGTACCTGATGATGCAAAGAACTATCTTTTTTCCAGCATAAAAGAAATGAATACTGATGATGCGCTTCAGTTTATGCGGGCGCTTTTATATGAAAATGATAATAAATTTGTTGAATATACAAATATGGTATATGAGAAGTACAACCTTTCTAAGAGTATATCATCCCAACAGTACAGGGAAGAGTTTAACGGTGAGGTATACAATGCTTATTCAAATATGAAGGAAATGCTTAGTAAGGCGGGGTATGAAATACCGGACGGCTTTTATGTAAGCGGAAGCATTTCGGCTCAAAAATTTGGAGAGGCTTTTGTTGAAGAGCTTGAAAACCAGCTTGGTGCAATTCGAAGTATAATTGATGAATTCAATGCAAATATCGAGGTTGCACCGCAAGTGGCAGGGACTGTTTATAACACAACCAACACCTCATATAACATCAATTCGCAAGGCGCTCAGGATACGGTTGAGCAAATAAGAAGATATGAGACGGTGAAGAGGCTTGCAGGAGTCAGTTAGGAGGTGCTTTAGTGTTTAATATACGATTTTATAATGAAACCGGAGATATAGATTTTGGGGGCGGTAGTTCGGATTCTCTCTGGAAGGTTACGTCAGCAGACGGGCTTGCATTTTGCGGACGCAGTTTCACATATGCAAAATATGCAGGGCAGGTCGGACAAAAAACCACAAATGTAACTGTAAATGCAAGGGTCATAAGCTTAAGCGGTGACATTTTTTGCGGAAAGGATTTTGCGCGTGACTTTAAAACAGCTATGACCGTTTTGGAAAAAGAGGGGACATTAGAGATACAAACAGGGCTTGGAATGCGAACCATAAAGGCAAGATGCTCTGATTTTCGTGAGAGCGGACGCAGAGGCAAGTATATGCTTTTTGTGGTGCAGTTTGTGTGTGATGACCCTTATTTTGAGGATAAGGATAAGACTGAAATACCTATATACAGAGAAACGCCGCTTCTTGATTCAGAGTTCTCATTCCCGGGAAAATTCTCGGAACGAATTTCCCGAAGTAATGTTGTATATGAGGGAACGTGCGAGGCGGAACCGATATTTCTCATCAGCATCAGCGAGGGAAAGGACGGAGAAAATCTGCTTGTCATAAAGAACCATACAAGTGGTGAGAAATTAACCTTTAACTATGGCGGCGTAAAAGGAGATTTTATTACGGTAGATATAAAAAACCGCAGGATTTATAATCAGGACGGAGAGAGTCTTTTAAAATATCTGGCGGATGACAGCTTTTTTGACGGATTTCATCTGTTTCCGGGGGATAATGACATCGAGGTAATAAACCGCAATCTTAACACGGGGATAGTTGTTAACTGCCGTTATTCAAACAGGTATTCAGAGGCGGTGTATATATAATGCTTTATGTGTATGATTTTGAATTCAATCTGCTTTGTGTAGAAACGGGAATAATAAGCTCCAGATGGGTAGTATATTATAATGATGTAGGGACATTTGAGGCGCATCTTCCCATAACCTCCGACTTGACGCGCATTGTCAGTGAAAACCGGTATCTTGTAGTGAAACAACACGGACTTTCTGCAATAATTGTGGGGAAAGAGCTTGGAGATGAGTTGATTTTATATGGCAGAACTTGTAACTGGCTTTTATCAAAAAGGATTACTCCCAAAACGGCTCTTGCTACCGTGTATTCAGGAGAAAAGGCAGGAAAAATGGTGAAGACGGCATTCTCCAACGTAGATAATTTTACAGTGATGGATGCACCGGATGGAGAAAGGGTCAGCTTTGAATGCAGACAAATGGAAACTCTTGATGCTGTACGGTATTGTTTAAAACTTTCAAATCTTGGTCACCAGCTTTCCTTTAATGCTGAAACGGGGAATTGGGAGTTTAGTGTTTTGGCGGGTAAAGAAAGTGAACTTATTCTTTCTGAAGCCCACAGAAATGCATATAACACGAAAATTTCTTCAGACATTCTGGAGTTAGCAACCTGCGGAGTATATGACAAGAAAACCAGTGACGGATATACCGCTACAAAAATTACGAAAGACAGCGGAAAAACGGGGATTTACAAATGGGAAGCAATGTTGTCGGGTGAAACCGAAAGTGAGGCAAGAGCAAGCCTTGAAAAACTTGCCGAAAAAACTGAAATTTCTATGACTACAAACGATATTGTATGGAAAAGGGACTACGCACTTGGTGATGTTATAAGGTTACAGATAATAAAGGGAGCGTACCGTACCACCGAGAAAAAGCGTGTTCTGGGAGTGGAAATAACTACCCGTCAGGGTGAATACAGTGAGAAACCGATTTTTGAATAAACGAAAGGAAGGAAGTTTTAAATATGGCATATAAATGCAGTTTTTTAGATAATGAAACTTATATTGCACAGGATGTCAATGATATTTTTGCCCGTATTACATCAGGCGGTGTTGTTTTTACCGATACAGGCTATACCTTTGGTGACTTAAACTCGGCGCAGAGCGGAATGGTTACCGGCGGAGTAACAAGGGATATAAACTCCTGTAAGGTTACGAAGGACGGTAACATATATAAAATATCAAAAGGCTCCTGTTTTATGAATGATGGTTCTGCAATAATGTTTGATGAAGACGGACAGATAATACAAGTTATTCCGAATGTTGAAAATTATGTATATCTGAAAAGAAACGTTATGAAGAACACAATTGATATTATTGTTTCTGAAACAATATGGGACGAGAATAGCGTACCTCTTGCATGGATAAGTAAAGACGGAGAGCTATATGACAGAAGAAAGTATGCAAGAGCAAAGGTGGATTTGGCTACTTGCGGGAATGTGAGGAATTTTACGGTTCAAGTCCCGATGGCAGAAACAGTCACAAGCGACACGGTAACGGTTGATTTGGGGGACGGAGCTTTTTCTTACGTAATCCTGTGGGATGGAAAAGTTACAGATTGGGGCGATGAATACCATAAGGTAGCATCAGGACGGAATATGGTTCCAATTACAGATGGTGAGATGGTTAAAATTTATATTGGCATTTCGGAAGGCGCTAAAAATGAGCTGGTGCATTGCTTAAAGGATGGACAAAAGTTGCACATTTACATTACGGGAACATCCAGAGGCGAGGAATATGTTTTGAATATGGGCGTAATATAAAAGGAAGGGTTATACAGTATGAAAATAGAAGTAATTGTTTCTATGATAAGTGCTTTAGGAAGCGCCCTTGGTACTTTTTTAGGGATTATGGTCAATTCAAAACTGACAAACTTCAGAATTGAACAGCTTGAGAAAAAGGTGGATATGCACAATCAGGTAATAGACCGTGTTTACGAGCTTGAAAAACGTGATGCGGTTTACGAGGAGGAAATGAAGGTTGCAAATCACAGAATAAGTGATTTGGAGGTATATCATAAATAGGAGGCTGAACAAATGGAGAAATTACAGTTTTTGGGAGAGCTTTATGTGCCGATAGTTATGGCAATATGCCTTTGTGTCGGTTACATATTAAAGCGTTGGACAGATGATGAAAAGCATAGAATTATACCAACTGTGCTTGCGGTTTTGGGTGCTGTTTGTGCCTGTATCAACGCAAGAAGCATCACTTTAGAGGTAATTACGGCAGGCGCCGTAACCGGTCTTGCATCAACAGGTTTACATCAGGTGTTTAAGCAAATGATAGAAAAGAAATAAACAAAAAAAGGGCAACAATGCCCTTTTTTTGTTTTATATATAGTTACCGGTAGAGAAAAGATAGATGAATGTTTCTTTAACCGTCTTCTTTGTGATTTTCTCCAAAGCGTATTTATAAAGCTCAAGCTGACGGTCATATTTTTGGTGGATTTCGTTTATGTCATCATACCTGTCGGTTTTATAATCCACTAAAACAAGCTCGCCGTCCTCTTCGAAATAGCAGTCAATAACACCCTGAAGGAGTATTTTTTCGCCTGAATCCGTAATATCGGGATATGCAACCGAAACGTCAATTTCCACTTCGAATGGTTGTTCGCGATAAACCTTGTCGCTTGCCGCAATTCTTTTGCCAAGCGGTGATGAATAAAAGTCTGATATTTTATCAGGATTAACTATTTTTGCATCAGCGTCTGAAATTATACGCTTTAAAACAAGGTCATCTATTAAAACCTTAACTGTGTCGGCGGTCATATTTTCTGTCGGATTGATGTATTGCATTAACCTGTGGAGAGTTGTTCCGTAAGATGCACCGTCCTTAATTTTTTCGCAGAGGAATGCGGGTTTAGGAACTATTACTGTCTCCTTTTCTGATTTAAGCTCGGACACCGAAACCTTGGCAGGAAGTGTGGCAATTCCCTTATAAGGATAGGTGTAGTCAAGGATTTTTATAGGGTCAAATTCAGGTGCTTCGCTTACAGGAGCATCACTGTCTTCGAAATATGAACTACCTATCTGGGTGTGGTTTATTGCGGCGAAATCCCAGTTTTTGGAGGAAATTGCAACGGGAGCAACCCAATCTGCAAATCCCGAAGCGGAAAGTACGTCATTTGCCGTAAAATCAGGGCCGTTTTCAGAAATCATACTCTTCCAGTTTTCTATTGATTTTTCAAGCTTGCTCTTGCCGTATTTGTCAACATTACCCGATACGGTTGCCACAAAATAAAGCTTCTCTTTTGCACGTGTTGTTGCAACATAAAGCTTTCGGATTTCTTCGGAAATCTGTTCTGCAGACGATACATCTTTAAAGACGGCTCTCTGCATAGTTTCGGCACGGAACCCGCTTTCAAAATCCACAAATTCAGGGGCAACCCCAAGGTCCTTGTGAAGAAGAACTCGTCCGTCACCTGAAGACTTATTAAACCGCTTTGCACCGCCTGTTATGAAAACTACGGGAAATTCAAGACCTTTGCTTTTATGTATGGTCATAATGCGCACTACGTTGTGCGATTCACCGATAAGCTTTGCGGAGGACAGGTCGGTATCCTTTTGCTTAACGTGTTCCATATACCGCACGAAATTGAAAAGCCCCTCAAATCCGCCTGCTTCATACTGCTTTGCACGTTCAAATAAGAGACGCAGGTTTGCCTGTGCTTCTTCACCGTCAGGTATAGCACCCGAATATGCATAAAAGTCGCTTTCCTCATATAACTGCCATAAAAGTTTGTCGGAGGACATATATCGTGAATATTCACGCCAGCGGTTTATCTTTGTAATGAATGAAGCAGCCTTTTCGCTCAGGGCTGTTTCCTCGCTGCTGCACAAATTCTCTGAATGTGCAATTTCCTTTACCGCACCAAAGAAATTACCCTTTTTGAATGTACGTATGGTTGCAAGTTCATCATCGGTAAAATTGCCGATTGGCGAGCGCATAACGGCAAGGAGCGGAATGTCTGAATATGGATTGCATAAGGTTTTCAAAAGTGCCAGCATTGTAACAACTTCGCTGCGCTCAAAATAACCGCTGTTTTCGACAAAGCAATCAATTCCTGCGTTCTGAAGTTCTGCAATATAGCTGTCGGCGGAATTTTTGAAGGAGGACATCAAAATCACGATGTCACGATTTTGAATGTCACGATATACTTTTCCGTCAAAAACCTTGAAGTGTTGAGCCTTTAATTTGTTGATTTCCTCGGCGACAAGACGCGCTTCAAGAGCGGGGTTGGTAAAATCTTCATCGTCCTCTGTTTCGTAGTCAGACGGCGGTGCTTCAATTATAAAGCACTCCGACTTATAGGACGGATTAACATTTTCATATCCTTCATTTCCACAGTAAAGACGTTGGCTTTCATCATAGTTAAGCTCGCCTGCCTCCTCGCTCATAATGGCTTCAAAAATATCGTTTACGCTGTCTAAAACTTCACGCCTGCTACGGAAGTTTTTAGACAGTATTATTTTTCTGTTGTGTGAATCCTCCGCCATTTCATAAACGTCACTTTTTGCTTTGAAAATAGTAGGGTCACTGTTACGGAACCGATAGATACTTTGCTTCATATCGCCAACCATAAACAGATTATTGCCTTTGGTTACGTGGCGGAAAATCTCCTCCTGCAAAAGACTGGTATCCTGATACTCGTCCATTAAAATTTCATCATATTTTTCCTGAACCAAATGTGTAATATCAGGGTTTTCGGATAATAGCTTTGCGGTCAGCTGTTCTGCATCGTGGAATTCCAGAATATTTTTTTCCAGCTTTTTCTTTGTGAATAAAGTGTCATATTTCTCTAAAAGCCCTGCAAGAGCAAAAGCTGTTGGGTATAAAAATTCCCGCATATGTTCTTCGGTTTGCTTCGTGTCAAAAAGTGCAAATGCCTTGGCTTTGGAAATGGCATTTTTAACCCTTTCCCGAAGTGCTTTTAATATGTCCTTTTCGTCTTCCGTTTTACTGTCAAGGCGTGCAAGGGAAGAAAAGGAAAAGTCGGAAAGTAAAAGTGAAAGGCGTTTGAAATCAGCATCCTGAATTTCTTTCAAAAGAAGATAATCATAATAAAATGCCTTATAGTATGCTTTCCACTCATCATATATCGGCACATTTTTTTCGGGCGGATTATTTCTTATAAACCCATCAATGTCCGTAGTTTCACACATCATGAAAAGACCCTTTTTTGAAAATAAAAGGGCATCGGCAAGTGCCTTTTTGCAGGACGCATAACCGTTTTTAAACCACATTGTCTCAAAAATGCCGTTTGGACATTTAAGCTCTGAAACCTTTTGGTAAAGCCAGTCAACAGGGTACGGTATTGCACGGGTGAAATTATAAAGATGGCGAACCAGATCAGAAAGCCCGGCATCGCTTCTCGAGGTGGCATATACCGATAAAAGATGCAAAAAATCCTCGTTGTTTTGTTCATAAAGCGAAGAAAACAATTCGTCCAATGCTTCTTCCGAAAGGATTTCCGCCTGTGAGGCATCGGCTATTGAAAAGTCCGGCTCAATTCCCAAAACGTTAAAATGCTCACGTATAAGCTTTAGGCAGAATGAGTCGATGGTGGTAATCTGACTAATGCCCAAAAGTAATTGCTGACGCTTAATCATTTTCATTTTCTTTGTATCGCCGTGTTTTTGTGCATTTTCAAGCTCACTTGTAAGAGCTGATGCAATTCTTTCTGACATCTCATGGGCTGCGGCGTTTGTGAAGGTGACAATCAAAAGCTTGTCTATGTCAATTGGGGGGGTATCGTCTTCCGGCAGAATTTTTTGTATCACACGCTCAACCAAAACTGCAGTTTTTCCTGAGCCTGCTGCAGCAGAAAGGAGCAGATTACAACTCTCGCCGTTTTTTCTGTATTTAGTTTTTATGGCGTCAAGCTGATCGGAAGTCCAGTTTCGTTTACTCATTTTCTTCCAGCTCCTTTTTTATAAATTCAAGTGCCATACTGTCTTTTGTAATCAGTTTCCTGAACTTTCCTGCTTTGTCAAACATACAAACTTCGGAATAGTCACAGTAAGAACAAGGTGAAAACTGACCGTTTTTGTATGGCGAAATGCTAATATCTCCGCTCTTTACAGATTTGTGAGTGTCAATAACCGATTTTTTCATAAACTCACAAAGACTGTCAAAATCCTCTCTTGAAGTGACCTGCGAAGATGAGGACAATGTTCCGTCTTTTTTGAACGATATATTTAAAAATTCGCTTTCAAGACCGTTTGTAAGGGTTTCGTCCATATCGGTAATCTGACTGTCTTCATCGTCTAAAACAAGTACACCGTCAAGCTTGTTTTTGCTTTTTATCAGCTTGTCGGCAAGAGACAGGTCAGCACTGTCAAGCTTCACCATATCGTCATTTATCTTGTTATACATAATGGCTGAAATTCTTGGTGTAAGCTCAGAGCTTGCAGAGTCAATTTTGCCCTGTTCATACATTTTTGTTGCGGCTATTGCATACAGAACAAGCTGCATATCAAGCTTGTTCACAATAGATGCAATGCTGAATTTCTTATGGCCTGTTTTATAGTCAACAATTCGTATATCGGCACGTTTTTCTGCCAGCTTTTCCATAATATCAATTCTGTCAATAGTACCAAAAAGGGTAACAGTCTCATTCTTCCAGTCAATATTAACCTCAAAATCCTTTTCATAGCACACAGCGGTGTAACCGCCTAAAGACAGGCTTTTTCTTATGGTATCAACAGACTTTTTCAAAGTTCTTTCGCATCGTGATAAAAGATACTCAATCTGATTTTTATCCGAGTGAACACGCTTCAAAATCTTTTCACGCATACCTGCCATAATGTAAGCTATAAGCGAATTTGCGGCTTCTTCTGTAAGGCTTGTCCAGTTTTTGTGGATTTGTGCTATGTCGGAAGCTCCCTTTTCAACCTCACGGCAAAACTCGCAAATTGCCGCATGGGCAAGGCTTCCCAGATGCGATTTTTCCACACGCCTGACTTCCTGAGGCATAGCCTTTAAGCCCTTTTCAAGATAGTATGAGAAAGGGCATTTGTTGTACTTTTCAAGGGTGGTTATACTGTATTTGTTACCCTTGCCGAAAAGTATTTCGGCTTTTAATTTAGAAAGCCTTGGCGATATTCTTAAAAACTCTGCCGCTGTTTTTAAAATATCCAGCTTATCCTTATATTCGGGATTTTTTGAATACCAGTCAAACACGGTTTTCCAAAGCTCGTCAGGGTCTTTTTTGTAGTACTGTGAAAGCTTTGTGAGCATATAGTAAAAACCGCGCTTTGATGAGGAAAGAAGCTCTGCATCTTCGGTTTTTGAAATTACGTTATCATACACTTTGATGTCAGGGAACATCTTCAGAAGTGTTGAAACAAATCTTGCGGGTGAAAGTGCAGTTCCCTCGCTGTTTGCAATAGGGTAGCTGACATAAAGCTTTTCGCCTGCCGTTGCAACCATTCTGAAAAGCTTTAAATTTGAAAGTGCAAGACGCCCCAAGTCATCAGGTGCAAGCTCTTTTTCTTTTTTAGAAAGTTCCTTATTTATCTGCAGTCGGTCAAAATCTGAAAAGATGGTTGATGCGGACGGTTCTTCGGGAACGGCACCATAAAGCGTGCCGATAATAAACAGAGCCTTTACACGCTTCGGTGCATTTCTTCCGAGAGTGCCCAAAGACACCTGGTCAATTCCGGACGGAATTATAGAAAGACTGCATGCGGAAAGCCCGTTTTCTATGTAACGGAAGAAATTCTCACGGCTTATCACGTCATCGCCCGATGAAGTGACAGCCTGGTCAAGCACCTCTAAAAGCGTGTTCCACACCTGCTTGAACTGTTCCGATTCATCACGAAGACCTGCATCATCAAAGTTTTTGCACTCTGAAAGTATGCCTTCGTATAAATTTATATCGCAAAGGAAGTTATACACAGCTTCTGAAATTGCACGGACTGTGCGACCTTTGTTTTCAAGGAAGTTCTCAAAAGGTAAAATTATCTGATTCCTTAAGGTGTTAAGCTTTTTAAGGTCGTAATCCTTTATTGAGTAGTTTTCGATAACATCGTCAAAAATGGTTTCGCCTGATTCGTTCCAGGGACTGAACCATGCCTTTTTGCCACGTATTCCGTTTGCAAGGACATAGTTTTCAAGCATATCAATATCCTCGGGATTAATTGGCGAAACACCGTTTTCATCTTTTATAAAGACATAGCCCGTTCTGAGATAATCAAAAACGGAAGAATAGGTCCAGTTTGAGTCAATTATTTTAAAAAGTGAGAGAAGAGTTCTTGCGACAGGGTGCATAGTTATGGCGACTTTTTCATCGCAAAAGAAAGGAATATTGCTTTCCTTAAAAACAGCACTCAAAATATGCATATATGATGACATATTACCGACAATAACGCCGATGTCACGGTAGCGAAGCCCGTTCTCACGTACAAGTTCTGTAATTTTTGAGGCGGTATGCTCCACCTCGGAATAAAGGTCGCGTGCCGTAAAAATTGAGATATTTTCGCACTTTTTAGAAAAGACGTTGCCTGTGTCCCAGTTTGAAAGCAGGTGCTTTATGTCAGGTGCTTTTGTATCACCTTTTTCGGTAAGTTCATTTGTGTATAGCTGTGCGCCGGCATCCAAAGCGATTGCACAAAGCCTGCTTTTTGTCTTCAAAACCGGTGCAAAAACGCCGTCTTTTTCGTTATTCCCGATAGTTAAAGTTGTAAAAACGCCTCGGGATTTTACGATAAGTGCCTTCACAATATCATAATGCTGTGGCATAAAATCGTTGTATTCATCAAAAAAGAAAAATGTGTTGTTAAATATGTCAGTGGACATTATATACTCTGCAAAAAGTCTCGGAGCATCATCGGAGTCGGTAAAGTTTTCGCCGAAAAGCTCGTTGTAGCTTTTGTAAATTTCACAGACAGAAGCGAGCTTTTTTTGGGAAAGAGGGTTTTCCAAAGTGATATCCGAAAGGTCATCAGGGGTTATATTGTATCTCTTGAACTCTGCAAAAAGCTCGGAAAGGCTTGAGGTAATACCGTGCTTTGTACCGCTTGCAAAAAATGCATTATCTTCGCCGATTTTGGAAAGCGCCTTTGTAACAAGCATCATTTTTCCGGACGGCAAAAGGTTGTTTTCCATATTTATATGTCTGCTTATAAGACGGGTCAGTGTAAGAACCTCTATGCGGTTTGCACCAAGTCCGCCGAATTTTTCGGCAAGTGTTTTTTCGGCGGTATAGGAAAACTGTTCCGGCACAACAAGAACAGCGTCAGAATCGGGATTGTTTTTCAGATTCTCGCTGATAAGTTCATAAAGATGCCGGCTTTTCCCGCAACCTGTACCGCCCGAAATAATACTCAAAAGCATAAAATGTCACCTCTTTTTTGACACAAAACATTCATTATATATATTGTAGCATAATTTGTGTCCAAAAAAAAGTACTATGCGAAAAAAATATTTCCGCCAATTGAGGAAAGTTTTTCGCAGAGATTTTCATAGCCTCTTTCAATATGCTCGGCACCTGTGATTTCAGTTTCGCCCTTTGCCACAAGACCAGCAAGAGCGAGAGATGCACCGCCACGAAGGTCAAAGGCGGTAACCTTTGCGCCGGTTAAAAGTCGTTCGCCTTCAATAACCGAGCTTCTGCCGTCAATACGGATATTGGCACCCATACGATTCAGCTCGCTTATATGCAGAAACCTGTTTTCAAAAACCGTTTCCACAATTATTCCTGTGCCTTTTGCCTCGCACAAAAGTGCAGAAAACTGTGCCTGCATATCGGTTGGAAACCCGGGGAATGGCAGGGTCTTGATGCTGGAGGCCAAAAGAGGAGAGGTGGCATCAACCGAAACAGAGTTCCCCCTTTCGCAAACAACAACGCCCATTTCCGCAAGCTTTGCGGTGACAGGTTTTAAATGGAGCGGATTAATGCCGGAAATTGTCCCTTTACCGCCTGTTATGGCAAAAGCACTCATAAATGTACCGGCTTCAATTCTGTCGGAGATTATTGTGTAGTCTGTGGGATTAAGGCGGGAAACACCTGTTATGGTTACGGTGTCGCTGCCCATACCTGAAATCTGTGCGCCTTGTTTGTTAAGAAATTCTGCAAGGTCTACAATCTCAGGCTCTGCTGCAGCGTTTTCAATTACGGTTTCCCCGTCTGCTAAAACCGCTGCCATAATAAGATTTTCAGTAGCACCAACGCTTGGGAAATCAAGATAGATACGTGCACCCTGAAGCTTTTTGCAGGTAAGGTCCACAAATCCGTGACCATTTTCGATTTCGGCACCCATTGCGGCAAACCCTTTTAAGTGCAGGTCAATGGGTCGGCTCCCGATAGGGCAACCGCCGGGCATAGAAATTCTGGCTCTGCCCATACGTGCAAGAAGCGGAGCGGCAAGAAAAAAAGAGCCGCGGAATTTACCTACCGAGTCAATGCCTGCATAAAAACTTTTACAATTTGTAAAATCAATTGTGGCACAATTTTTGGAAAAACTCACTTTACCACCGAGGTTCTCAAGGATTGAGAACATATGATTTATATCGGTAAGATTGGGTACATTATATAATGTAGAAACTCCGCAAGTGAGTATAGTAGATGCTAAAATAGGGAGTGCGGCATTTTTTGAACCGGAGCAGGTAACATCGCCCATTAAAGGGGCGGATTTTCTGACTATTATTTTTGACATAAGATTCTCCTTTCGTAAAAAATAATCTTTCATTAGTATAGACAGGTTCAGAAATTTTAAAATAAAAAAATAAATTAACAAAAAATGCTTGACAACTTATAATGTGTATGATACAATATGTTGGCTGAGAGGTATCTTCTTTTTTTTTGCGTGGAAAAAAACGGGGAGAAAAGATGTACCTGTAATATTATTTAAGTATATACGGAGGTGTAGTTATGAGAGTAAAAATTACATTGGCTTGTACAGAATGCAAGCAGAGAAACTACAATACAATGAAGAACAAGAAGAACGATCCGGACAGATTGGAAATGAACAAGTATTGTAAGTTCTGCAGAAAGCACACACTTCACAAGGAAACAAAATAAGATTTTAAGGAGAAAAAGTTATGTCTGAAAATAAGAACGTTGCTAAGAAAAATAAAGCTATGAAGTTCTTCAGAGAAACTAAATCTGAAATCAAGAAAGTTTCCTGGCCTTCAAAATCACAGATTTGGCACAATACTGTGGTTATTTTAGCTTTTGTTGTCATAATGACAGTTATTCTTTCTGTATTTGATATAGCTTTTGAAAAGCTACTTTCACTTATCGTAGGTTAAGAATAATTATTTCTAATAAGAGGAGATTGTTATGGCAGGAGAGGCAAAGTGGTATGTGGCACACACATACTCCGGTTATGAAAATAAGGTAAAAGCGAATATCGAGAAATCGGTTGAAAATCGTGGAATAAGCGACCTTATCCAAGCCGTTGAAGTCCCTATGGAAGACGTTATTGAGGATAAGAACGGTGAGCAGAAAATCGTAAAGCGTAAGATTTTCCCTGGTTATGTCGTTGTGAAGATGATTATGAACGAGGACACATGGTATGTTGTCCGTAATACTCGAGGCGTTACCGGATTTGTCGGTCCCGGATCAAAACCTGTACCTCTTTCTGATGAAGAAGTCGAAAGAATGGGAGTTGAACAGGTGCGTATGGCTGATATCGGCTTTGAAGTTGGTGACAGCGTAAATGTTAAATCAGGTCCGCTTGAAGGATTCTCCGGTAAAATCGAGAATATCGATAAAGAAACCCGTAAGATTACGGTCAAGGTTTCAATGTTTGGTCGTGAAACTCCGATTGAAGTTGAACACAGCCAGATTGAAAAACTTGTAGATTAAGTTTTTAAAGCATTTATGCTTTAGAATATCCCTCTGGTATACAGTGGGAGGGCAAGCTTGCCCGATATTTACCACATTAGGGACGTTCGTTCCCAAGAATTAGGAGGTGGCCAAAAATGGCACAAAAAATTGAAGGTTACATTAAACTACAAATTCCTGCTGGTAAGGCATCACCTGCACCACCAGTTGGTCCGGCTCTTGGTCAGCACGGTGTAAACATTATGCAGTTTACAAAGGAATTTAACGAAAAGACAGCTAAGGATGCAGGTCTTATTATCCCTGTAGTTATTACAGTATATGCAGACCGTTCATTCACATTTGTCACAAAGACTCCGCCGGCTGCAGTTCTTCTTAAGAAGGCTTGCAAGATCGACAAGGCATCAGGCGTTCCTAACAAGAACAAGGTTGCAACAGTTTCAAAGGCTGACATTCAGGCAATTGCAGAACAGAAAATGCCTGACCTAAACGCAGCTTCTCTTGAAGCAGCAATGAGCATGATCGCCGGTACTGCAAGAAGTATGGGTATCGTAGTCGGAGATTAATTACTAATTAGCAATTAACGAAGTGGGAGAGGAGAAAATCCTTGTCTGACCACGTAAGGAGGATAATAATATGTTTAGAGGAAAGAAATATCAAGAGAGCGCAAAGCTTGTTGACAAGTCAAAACTTTATGATGTTGACGAAGCTTTGGATCTTGCTACAAAGACTGCAAAGGCAAAGTTTGACGAAACTGTTGAACTTCATGCAAAATTGGGCGTTGACTCAAGACACGCAGACCAGCAGGTTAGAGGTGCAATCGTACTTCCACACGGTACTGGTAAAACTGCAAAGGTTTTGGTTTTCGCTAAGGGACCTAAGGCTGATGAAGCCTTAGCTGCAGGCGCTGACTATGTTGGCGAAATGGATCTTTGCACAAAGATTCAGTCAGAAAACTGGTTTGATTTTGACGTTGTTGTTGCAACACCTGATATGATGGGCGTTGTTGGTCGTTTGGGTAAGGTTCTTGGTCCTAAGGGACTTATGCCATCACCAAAGGCTGGTACAGTAACAATGGACGTTACAAAGGCTGTTAACGATATTAAGGCAGGTAAGATTGAATACAGAGTTGACAAGAACAACATTATTCACTGCCCAATCGGTAAGGCATCATTCGGTAAGGAAAAGCTTGCTGACAACTTTGAAGCACTTATGGGTGCTATTATCAAGGCTAAGCCGGCTGCTGCAAAGGGTCAGTACCTAAGATCAGTTGTTGTTTCAACAACAATGGGCCCTGGCATTAAGCTTAACCCTTCAAAGCTTGGTTAATTAACCAATAATTAGAATTTCCGCTGTTTTTAGCGGAAATTCTAAAAAAATATTGACAATATTTGTTTTCTATGCTATAATCATATAGTTGGAAATAAATCCGTAGACAGCAGGCATAAAGGTAAGACCTGCCGAGGGTGAAATTAGTTTGATAACTAACGGCTCTTTTCGTCTACGAAAAAGAGCCTTTCTTTTTTGAAAGGCATAAAATCTTATAGGAGGTGACATTATGCCAAACGCAAACGTTTTAGAATCAAAGAAGGCACAGGTTGCAGAAATTACTGAAGTACTAAAGAATGCTGCAACAGGCGTGTTGGTTGACTACCGTGGACTTACTGTTGAAGAAGATACAAAGCTTCGTAACCAGCTAAGAGAAGCAGGCGTTAACTATTTTGTAGTAAAAAACACATTGCTTCGTTTAGCAGCAAATCAGGTTGGTCTTGAAGAGCTTGACAGCATTCTTCACGGTCCTACAGCTTTGGCAGTATCAGAGGATCCGGTTGCTCCTGCAAAAATCCTTTTCGATTACGCAAAGCAGAATGATAAGATGGAAATCAAGTCAGGTTTTATGGACGGTAAGGTAATGTCTATGGACGAGCTTACAACTCTTGCTAAGACTCCTTCAAAGGAAACTCTTATCGCAAAGATTATGGGCAGCTTGAATGCTCCTGCTTCAAACCTTGTAAGATTGCTTAACACAATCGTTGAAGGCGGAGAAGAAATCGCTGATCTAATCGCTAAAAAAGCCGGCGAAGCAAAAGAGGAAGCTCCAGTAGCAGAGGAAGCTCCGGCAGAAGCTGAAGCACCGGTTGCTGAAGAAGCTCCGGCTGTAGAAGAAGCAGCAGAACCTGTAGCAGAAGCTACTGAAACACCAGCAGAAGAACCTGCTGAAGAAACAAAAGAAACTGCAGAAGATGCAGAATAATTAAAAACTATTAATAATTAGGAGGAAATTAAAATGGCAGACATTCAGAAGATTTTAGATGATATCAAAGAATTAAAATTATTGGAAGTAGCAGAACTTGTAAAGCTTATGGAAGAAGAGTTCGGTGTATCAGCAGCAGCTCCTGTAATGGTAGCAGCAGCAGCTGAAGGCGGCGCAGCAGCAGGTGCTGAGCAGTCAGAATTTGAAGTAATTCTTGCAGATGCAGGTGCTTCAAAGCTTAACGTAATCAAGGTTGTAAGAGAACTTACAGGTCTTGGTCTTAAGGAAGCAAAGGAACTTGTTGACGGCGCTCCTAAGACAATCAAAGAAGGCGCTTCTAAGGAAGATGCTGAAGCAATCAAGGCTAAGCTTGAAGAAGCTGGCGCTAAGGTTGAGCTTAAATAATTATGCTTATAAACCTGTCTGACATAATTAAAGACGAGGGCGGTAAGCTTGAGCTGAAAGAAGCTTTTGAAATGCCGACAACTGCCTTTTTGGGAGAAGAGTTCACATTTTCTGAGCCTTGTATCCTGGAGGGAGTAATACTTAATAACACAAAATCTTTGGAACTGCGAGCTAAAGTTACAGGCAAGATGGGTGTGCATTGTGCACGCTGCGGGAAGCCATTAACTGTAGATTTGGAATTCCCTGTTGAAGAAATTATGGTCCGTGAGGACTCTGATTTCCCGGAAGATGAAGATGTTATTGTATATTCAGGCAATTCTGTTGAGCTTATGGAAGCAATAGAGAATGGTTTTTTGCTGAACGTTTCAGGAAAATTCCTGTGTGACGAGGATTGTAAGGGATTATGTTCCGTTTGCGGTGCAAACCTTAATGAAGGTGATTGCGGTTGCAACAGAGAATATATTGACCCACGCCTTGAAAAGCTTGCCGAAATTATGAAGAATATGTCTGATACTGAATAGGAGGTGCGATTAAGATGGCAGTACCTAAGGGTAAAGTATCTAAATCAAGAAGAGATAAAAGAAGAGCTAATTGGAAGCTTGAAGTTCCTGGTATCGTGGAATGCCCACAGTGCCACGAATTCAAATTGCCTCATAAGGTTTGTAAGGCTTGTGGCTATTACAACGGCAAAGAGGTTGTAAAAGTTTCTGAATAAGTGATTTTCCGGAGCATCAAAGGATGCTCCGGTTTTTTTTGCTTGAAAATACTTTTGAGGTATGATAAAATCTGTTTATATAAAGTTATAATATGCTTATTTCAGTTTATACAATGGGGGATAATATATGATTGAAAAATTTGTTAGTGAAATTATGAAGCCGTTTGAAAATTCTATAGAAAGCATTATTCGGCCGGTGTTTGAAATTATAAAACCTGTTTTGATAGTGTTGGTGCCGTTGCTTATTATACGTTCAATTACACTAAGCATATTAATGCTTTGCGCACGAAAAAGGGTCAGCAAAAATCCGACACAGAAAAATGCAATGCGTGTTTACCGCTTGCTCAGGATACCTTTTGGGGTAACCATAACAAATCATCCTGATGAATGGGCAAAATACAGAGATATGTTCTACATAATAAACGGTTCTTCTCAGGTGCCATCAGAGCTTAAGGAGAAGATAAAGGGGCATCTTGTGAAGAAAGGACTTTACATAAAAAATATGAAAGTTATAAACAATTATGGTACTCCCGCAACCGAAACAACCCAAAA
>JAZOVJ010000063.1:0-9060 GCA_045658645.1 Clostridia bacterium
TGGTGGACTTGGCATTATTTCTGCTGCGAACGGTAATGTCAGTTGGCTTTCGGAACAGATAGACACAGCACGAAAGCTAACTGATAAGCCCTTTGGCGTAAACATAATGCTTATGGGCGAAAATATTGATGAAATTGCAAAACTCATTGCAGAAAAGAAGGTAGCAGTTGTTACCACAGGAGCAGGTAATCCTGAAAAATACATACCTATGTGGAAAGAAGCCGGTGTAAAAGTTATTCCTGTTATAGCATCGTCTGCTCTTGCAAAACTTGTAGAAAGAAGCGGTGCAGATGCGGTTATAGCAGAAGGCGGTGAATCAGGCGGCCATGTAGGCGAAATGACAACTATGGCACTTGTTCCGCAGGTTTGTGACAGCGTGAGCATTCCTGTTATCGCCGCAGGCGGTATCGCTGATGGCAGAGGAATGGCAGCCGCTATGATGTTAGGCGGTGTAGGTGTTCAAATCGGAACAAGATTTTTAGTAGCACACGAATGCAATATAAGTCGTGAATATAAAGACAAACTTTTAAAAGCAAATGACACGGCAACCATAGTTACAGGAAGAAGATTAGGTCATCCTGTAAGAAGTCTTAAAAGTCCTTTTTCAAGGGGCTACCAAAAGCTTGAATATTCTGATATAAGCGATGAAGAACTTGAAAAGTATGCAGTAGGTTCATTGCGTGCTGCTGTTGTAGATGGTGACAGTAAAAAAGGATGCTTCTTGGCAGGTCAGATTTCAGGCTTAGTTAACAAAGAAGAAAATGCTTCGGATATAATAGCAGACATTGTTACTGAAGCTGAAAATATATTGATTGGAGCAAAAAAATGGGTAAAATAGCGTTTGTTTTCTCAGGACAAGGTTCTCAATACAGCGGTATGGGAAAATCCTTGTACGAAATGGAAGGTATAGCAAAGAAACTGTATGATGATGCAGAAGAAATTCGTTACGGCACAATGAAGCAGTCATTTGAGGGTACTGACGAAGAATTAAAAATTACGGCAAACACTCAGCCTTGTATGTATCTTGTTGAACTTGCGGCAGCTTTGTCGCTTAACGAAAAAGGTATTTATGCAGATGCAGTTGCCGGATTTTCTCTCGGTGAGATAGGTGCTTTGGCATATGGCAATAGTTACTCATACCTTGACGGATTTAAAATAGTTACTTCTCGTGGACAATTTATGAATGAGGCGGCTGATCCTGAAAATGCCGCAATGTGTGCAGTTCTAAAACTTGATAGTGAAACTGTTACTAAAACTGCAGCAGAATTTGATAATCTTTATGCGGTAAATTATAACTGCCCCGGACAGACCGTAGTATCAGGATTAAAGAACAGTATGCCTGATTTTGAGGAAAAGGTAAAAGAGCTTGGCGGAAGATGTATTCCACTTGCTGTAAGCGGAGCTTTTCACTCACCATTTATGAGTGATGCTGCTGATAAATTTGAATCAGAGCTTAAGGCTTATGAAATTACTGCGCCTAAAATTCCGGTATATGCAAATCTTACCGCAAAACCATACGAAGATGATATTGCATCAACACTTAAAATGCAGATGCAATCTCCTGTAAAGTGGCAGGAAACAATCGAAAATATGATTGCAAACGGATTTACAGATTTTATTGAAGTTGGTCCCGGTAAAACTCTCTGTGGATTGATTAAGAAGATTTCAAAAGAAGTAAATGTATATTCGGTTGAAAATGCAGAAACACTTTTGGAAACTGTAGAGGCGGTGAAGAATAATGCTTAATGGAAAAGTTGCTGTTATAACAGGTGCATCACGAGGTATAGGTGCTGCAATTGCAGAGAAATTTTCAAGCCAAGGGGTTAATGTAGCAATAATCTATAACGGTAATGAAGATGCCGCAAACGCCGTAAAAGAAAATGCAGAAAAAAACGGCGCTCGCGCAGAAATCTATAAATGCAATGTAGCAAATGCAGAAGAATGCAAAGAAACTGTAAAGGCTATTACAGAAAACTTTGGCGGTATAGATATTCTTGTAAATAACGCAGGTATAACCCGTGATAACCTTTTGATATCAATGAGTGAAGAAGAATTTGATGATGTTATAAACACAAACTTAAAAGGTTGCTTTAATATGATAAAAGCATGTGGCAGAAACTTTATAAAGAAGAAATACGGAAAAATCATCAATGTATCTTCCGTGTCTGCTCTGCTCGGAACTGCAGGACAGGTAAATTATTCTTCTTCAAAAGCAGGTGTAATTGCTTTAACTAAAGTAACAGCAAGGGAATTTGCATCAAAAAATGTTTGTTGTAATGCAATTGCTCCCGGTTTTGTAACTACAGATATGACAAAGGATTTACAGTCAGAAGAATATTTGAAATTGATACCACTCAAAAGATTAGGTAAACCTGAAGATGTTGCAAACTTGGCAGCATTTTTGGCTGATGATATTTCTGATTATATTACAGGCGAAGTTATTCGTATCGACGGCGGTCTTGCCATTTAATTAAGGAGGTAAATGTATGAAACGAGTTGTAATAACAGGTCTTGGAGCAGTAACACCGGTAGGATGTGATGTTCCTACATTTTGGGATAGCTTAAAGACAGGTAAATGCGGAATTGATTACATAACAAAATTTGATACAAGTGAGTATCGTGTAAAAGTTGCTGCAGAAATAAAAGATTTTGATCCAACTCCATATATGGAAAAGGCAGAAATCAGAAGAAGTGATAAATTCGTGCAATATGCTATAGCTGCTGCAGCACAGGCAGTAAATGACAGCGGTATAGAGAATAATGTTGCTCCTGAACGCTTTGGCGTTTACTATGGTAGTGGCATAGGTGGTTTTGACACCTTTGTAGATGAACATAATAATCTTCTTAATCGTGGTCCGCTTCGTGTATCTCCGCACTTTATTCCAAAGCTTATAACCAATATGGCTTCAGGAAATATTGCTATTAAATTTGGTGCAAAAGGTCCTTGTATTGCCGTGAGCACAGCGTGTGCTACGGGTACAACAGCAATTGGCGAAGCGTACAGAACAATAAAAGGCGGCTGGGCAGATGCAATCATAGCCGGAGGTGTTGAAGCAAGTATATCTCCTTTGGCTGTAGCTGCCTTTATGAACTGTATGGCACTTTCTGAAAGCGATAACCCTGAAAAAGCATCAATTCCATTTGATAAAAACCGAAATGGTTTTGTTATGGGTGAAGGTGCCGGAGCACTCATTGTAGAAGATTACGACCATGCAGTAGCAAGAGGTGCTAAAATTTATGCAGAGGTTGTTGGTTACGGAAGCACTTGTGATGCTTTCCATGTAACTGCTCCCGATGATTCTGCTGAAAGCTCATCAAGAGCAATTAACGATTGTTTGAAAGAAGCAGGCAAAACTTTCGCACCTGAAAAAATTTATATCAATGCCCACGGAACAAGCACGCCGCTTAATGACAAAACCGAAACAAAAGCATTTAAGAATGTATTCGGTGATGATGCATACAAGCTTCATATCAGCTCAACTAAGTCAATGACAGGTCACCTTCTCGGTGCTGCAGGTGCGGTTGAGGGAATTGCTGCAGTGCTTGCACTTGGCGAAAATATTGTACCTCCTACAATCGGGTATCAGGAAAAAGACGAAGAATGTGATTTGAACTATACTCCGAACAAAGCGAATGAAACAGAGATTGACCTTGCATTGTCCACTTCTCTCGGATTTGGTGGACACAATGCTTGTGTTGCATTTGCGAAAATCTGAGGTGCCTATGAATAGAGAAGAAATTAAAAATATTTTGCCACACAGAGACAATATGCTTCTTTTGGATGAGGTGGAACTTGTCGATGGTATTGCACACGGAAAAAAGAAAATAACCGGTGATGAATGGTTTTTAAAAGGTCATTTTCCTGATAACCCTGTAGTTCCGGGAGTTATTCTTTGCGAGATTCTTGCACAATCTGTATGTGTGTGCTTAGACGGAGTTATTGATGAAAGTAAGCTTCCGTATTTTACGGGACTTGATAAGGTAAAGTTTAGAAATCCCGTTAAACCGGGCGATATATTTGAAACGGAGTGTGAAATAACCAAAGACCGTTCTCCTTTCTATTTTGCAAAAGGATGCGGATATGTTGATGGAAAGCTCTGTGTAAGTGCTGAATTTTCATTTGCAATAGCAAATAAATCGGAGGAAAAGTAATGGAATTAAAAAAGATATTTAATTTTCTAAATAAGGATGAAGATATAGCTTGTCCTAAATGTAAAAATACTAATAAACATTCTGTGTTCTTTAATAATTCTATGATTTGTCCCCAGTGCGGAGCATATTTAAGAATGGGCGCAATGGAACGAATTGCTATTATTACAGACAAGGATAGCTTTGTTGAATGTGATGGTAATTTGAAAAGCCAAAATCCCATAGATTTCCCTGAATATGATGAAAAAATCAAAAAAGCTGTTAAAGACAGCGG
The DNA here is from genome assembly GCA_045658645.1 of Clostridia bacterium. GTDB lineage: Bacteria > Bacillota > Clostridia > UBA1381 > UBA1381 > UBA1738. Next base: position 4,424 of record JAZOVJ010000063.1, read on the forward strand.
TCTTAACGAAGGTGTTGTCTGCGGAACAGCTACAATAAACGGATTTCCTTGTGCAATATTCGTTATGGACTCCAAATTTATGATGGGTAGCATGGGAACTGTTGTTGGTGAGAAAATAACAAGACTTTTTGAAAAAGCAACAAAGGAACATCTTCCTGTTGTCGGTTTTACTACTTCCGGCGGTGCAAGAATGCAGGAAGGAATTTTCAGCCTTATGCAGATGGCAAAAGTCAGCGGAGCTGCAAAAAAGCACTCGGATGGCGGTAATTTATATATTACAGTTATTACCGATCCTACAACCGGCGGTGTTACTGCAAGTTTTGCTATGCAGGGAGATATTATTATTGCTGAACCCAAAGCTTTAATTGGCTTTGCCGGAGCAAGAGTTATCGAACAAACAACAGGAAAAAAACTACCTGAAGGATTCCAAAGAGCTGAATTTATGTTAGAGCATGGTTTTATAGATATGATTGAGGACAGAAAACGACTTAAATATACACTAGGAAAGCTCCTTAAAATTCATTCAGCGGTAGCCTTATAAGATTGGATGTGATAATTGATGGAAACAAAAGTTAATGCTTATACAAGAGTTTTGGCGGCAAGAGCCAACGACCGAAATATGGGTGGATATTACCTTTCAAGAATGATAGATGATTTTGTTGAACTTCATGGCGACCGCAGATTTGGTGATGACGGAGCCATAGTTGGTGGTGTTGGTATGCTTAACGGCACTCCAGTAACTGCTATTGCAATGGAACGTGGCGCAACTATCGAAGAAAGAATTCAAAGACATTTTGGTTGCCCTACTCCTGAAGGCTACAGAAAAGCTTTAAGGCTTATGAAAGAGGCAGAAAAGTTTAACAGACCTATAATCTGCTTCATAGGAAGTTCAGGTGCATATTGCGGAATTGATGCTGAAGAAAGAGGTCAAGGTGAAGCGATAGCAGAAAATCTTTTTGAAATGATGGGGATTAAAACTCCTATTATTTCTGTTGTAGTTGGCGAAGGTGGTTCAGGCGGTGCATTGGCACTTGGTGTTTGCGACACAACTGTGATGCTTGAAAACTCTGTATATTCTGTTATATCGCCTGAAGGATGTGCAAGTATTTTGTGGAAGGACTCTTCCAAAGCTTCTGATGCGGCTGATGCATTAAAACTTACTGCAGACGATTTATACTCTTTTGATATAGTGGAAAAAGTAATTGACGAAAAAGATAAATCAGCCGAAGAAATTTGTTCTGATTTAAAAAATTATCTTGTAGAAGAATTGAAAAAGAAACAAGTTCTTTCAACAGAACAACTTCTTGAAGATAGATATAACAAGTTCAGAAAAATCGGCGCTTGCTGATGTTAAGCCTTTTAAAATAATATTATTTAGTATAGAAAAGAGAGAGTCTTATGTTTCTTATTAAAAAAATAGGCTGTCGTATATTTCAAATCGGATTTCGAGCAGCACTACCAGTTTTACCATACAGAGAACCTAAAATAATTGAATCTTGTTTAAAACTTAACAATGTGCTTAAAAAAGAGAATATAAAATCGGTTCTTATTGTGACGGATAAAGGAATTATGAGTAACGGTCTTGTAGCCCCCGTTGAAGATGTGCTTAAAAAGAATAATATTAAATATATCATCTTTGATAAAACACAGCCAAACCCAACAGTAAAGAATGTTGAAGAAGCATTGGAACTCTATAAAAGAAATAATTGCAACTGTCTTATTGCTATTGGTGGTGGTTCTTCAATGGATTGTGCCAAAGCTTTAGGTGCAAAAGTTGCATATCCTAAGAAAACAGTAGGACAGATGAAGGGAATATTACGAGTTCTACGAAAACTCCCGACACTTATTGCAATTCCTACAACGGCAGGGACAGGTAGTGAAGTTACACTTGCATCTATTATTACCGATAGCGAAAAGCAACATAAATATGCACTTATGAGTTTTCCGCTTATTCCGCACTATGCTGTACTTGATGCTTCTCTTACATATTCTTTGCCTCCTCATTTAACTTCTACAACTGGAATGGATGCGTTAACCCATGCAGTAGAAGCATATATTGGTCGCTCTACAAGCAAGGAAACAAGAAAACTCGCACTTGATGCGACAAAGCTCATATTTGAAAACATTGAAATTGCATATGCAGACGGCAAAAATCATCAAGCAAGAGAAAATATGCTCCATGCAGCATATAAAGCAGGAGTTGCTTTTTCAAAGTCGTATGTTGGATATATTCATGCGGTTGCACATTCTCTTGGTGGACAGTACGGCACGCCTCATGGACTTGCTAATGCGGTGATTATGCCTTATGTGCTTGAAACTTATGGAAAAAGTGTATATAAAAAACTTCATAAACTTGGCTCGGTTGCAGGAATCTGTGATAGAAAGGATTCTTATGAAATAGGTGCGAAAAAGTTTATTGAAGCTATAAAGAAACTTAATAAAGATATGGGAATTCCTGATAAGCTGAAAGATATCAGGAAAGAAGATATTAGTATTATGGCAAAGCACGCTGAAAAAGAAGCAAATCCGCTTTATCCTGTGCCAAAGCTTATGACGAGAAAAGAATTGGAAAACTTTTATTATAAAGTTGCAGATTGGAGTAAATAATTATGACAAGCGAACAAATAGCCTCTATACTTGAAAAACAAAGAAAATATTATAAAAGTGGTGCAACAATTCCGGTTAAGTTTCGTATAGAGCAGTTGAAAAAACTCTATGCGACCGTAAAGAAATATCAGACCGAGGTAAATGATGCTTTGACATCTGACCTCGGTAAAAGCCATTTTGAAGGATTTATGTGTGAAAGCGGTCTTGTTCTTTCTGAGATTTCATATATGATTCGTCATACAAAGAGATTTGCAAAAAGAAAGACTGTATATACTCCCATTACAAATTTTGCATCACATAGTTTTAAACAGCCCGTCCCTTACGGAAACACTCTTATTATGAGCCCTTGGAATTATCCTTTCCTTTTGACCATTGATCCGCTTGCAGATGCTATTGCTGCAGGTAACACAGCGATTGTTAAACCAAGTGCATATTCACCTGCAACAAGCAAAATTATTGAAAAAATCATAACAGAATGTTTTTCTCCTGAATATGTCGCAGTAGTAACGGGAGGCAGAGCAGAAAATCAAGCGCTTTTAGAACAGAAATTTGATTTTGTGTTCTTCACCGGAAGTCAGGCGGTTGGTAAAGAGGTTCTTCGTCATACAGCAGAGCATCTTACCCCCGCAGTATTAGAACTTGGCGGGAAAAGTCCGTGTATCGTAGATGAAAGTGCCAATATTAAGCTTGCGGCAAAAAGAATTGTATTCGGAAAATATTTAAACTGCGGGCAGACTTGTGTTGCTCCCGATTACATTCTTTGCGAAAGTTCCGTTAAGGATAAATTTATCAGCGAAGTTGTAAAGCAAATAAAGAAGCAATATGGTGAAAATCCTCTTGAAAATAAGGAATATGGAAAAATAATAAATGAAAGACATTTTGAAAGACTTTGTGGGCTTATTGATAAAAGCAAGGTTGTACTAGGCGGCGAAACAAACAGCAAGACCAATCAGATTGCACCTACTGTTATGGATAATGTAACAGAAGCAGATGCAGTTATGGGCGAAGAAATATTTGGACCTATTATGCCGATACTTACATTTGATAACTTTGATAATTTAGTTGATGAATTGAAGGATAAAGATAAGCCGCTTGCTTTGTATCTGTTTTCAAACAACAAAAAGCATATCAATCGTGTTACAAAAGAACTTTCTTATGGTGGCGGTTGCATAAACGATGTAGTTGTTCACCTTGCGACAAGCGAAATGGGCTTTGGGGGTGTTGGTGAAAGTGGTATGGGGGCATACCACGGAAAAGACGGATTTGACGTTTTTTCACATTATAAATCGGTTATGGATAAAAAGACTTGGCTTGATTTACCTATGCGGTATCAGCCATACAATAAATTATATGAAAAATTACTCCATATGTTTTTAAAGTGAGTTTATGTTAAGGAGAGTGATTTGATGGTTAGAGTTATCACAGACTCAGCGGCAGATTTTGAGCCGCAGGAATTAGAAAAATACAACATAACTTGTGTTCCTATGCAAATTTCATTTGATGATAATGAGTATAAGGAAAATGAAGATTTAACAAAATCACAGTTTTATGAATTGTTGGAAAAATGCGAGAACTTCCCAAAAACCTCACAGCCTACTCCATATGATTTTGAAATGCTACTTGAAGAATTTATGGAAAATGACGATGAATGCATAATTATTACCATATCATCAGCATTAAGCGGAACCTACCAAAACGCATTTTTAGTTAAGAATATGCTTGATTACGAAAAATGCTATGTGGTTGACAGTCTGAATGCAACAGCAGGACAAATACTTTTGGTTGAGTATGCGTTGAAGCTTCGTGATGAAGGTAAATCCGCAAAAGAAATTTTTGATGCATTGGAAATTGTTAAAACCAAAATCAAGTTATACGCCTGTGTTGACACATTAGAGTATCTTCATAAAGGCGGTAGATTATCAAAAACAGCATATACTGTTGGAACACTTGCTAATATCAAGCCTGTTATTCGCATTTCTGAAGAAGGTAAAGTAGAAGTATCTTCTAAAGCAATGAGTATGAAAAGTGGT
>JAZOVJ010000064.1:0-15416 GCA_045658645.1 Clostridia bacterium
CTAGATTTTAATGCATCTAATCTCTTAGTATTAAAATTAATAATTCCTTTAATATTTTCATTACATCTAATTTTATATTGTTCTATTAATGTTTTTAAATCTACTAAGTTAGGAACAGCCATCTCAGCAGCACCAGTTGGAGTTGGTGCTCGCAAGTCCGCAACAAAATCTGCTATTGTAAAATCTATTTCATGCCCTACTGCACTAATTATAGGTATTTTAGAAGCAAATATAGCTCTTGCAACAATTTCCTCATTAAATGCCCATAAGTCCTCAATAGAACCACCGCCACGACCCACAATCAATGTGTCGCAAAGCTCTTTTTCGTTAAAATACCTGATTCCCGAAACAATGCTTTCTTTAGCACCCTGACCCTGAACCTGCGCCGGATAAATAATAATTTCGCAGTACGGGTAACGCCTTGTTATAACGTTTATTATATCACGGACTGCAGCACCTGTTGCCGCAGTTATAACTCCCACTTTTTCAGGATATTTTGGAATCGGCTTTTTCTTATCATCATCAAAAAGTCCCTCTTCCCCCAGCTTCTTTTTAAGCTGCTCGTATGCAACATATAGCTCACCAAGCCCGTCCGGTGTCATCTCGCTGATATAAAGCTGATATGTTCCGCTTTGCTCATAAACACCTATTCTTCCACGGGCTATAACTTTCATTCCGTCTTCCGGGTGAAAAGTAAGCGTTGCCGCTGCCGCCTTAAACATAACGGCCTTTAAAACTCCGCCATCATCCTTTAAGGTTATATAAAGATGACCCGAATAATGGTCTTTGAAGTTTGAAATTTCGCCCTTAATCCAGATGTCATTAAGTGCAGTCTGTCCGTCAACCACCCTTTTCATATAGGCATTAAGCTGACTGACCGTTGCCATAATCGGTTCCATTTTATCATCTCCTTTATATAAAAGCTCTTCTCGAAAGCTCGGCGATACCTACTGCATTATCGCAGGATAATTCCTTTGATGCAAAGTAGGTTTTTGCATCAATTTCGTTTTCGAAACACTCACGAAGAAGGGTGTTTGATGCAACGCCTCCCACAAAAAGCACCTTTTTCGGTTTGTGGTAATTGATTGCTTCTGTAAGGCTCTTACCAATAAACGCTAATACGGTTTTGGCTAAAAGCCCACTATCTTCCGTATCTTTCATTGAAAGCAACTTTGTTTCTATACCGGAAAAGTTGATATACCCGTCCTTTACCGAGGGTTTAAATTTAATAGGCGGTTTACTGCAGGAAAGGCTCAAGTTGTCCAGCTCCTTTCCACAAGGGAATTTCATACCAAGAGCCACGCCTAATCTGTCAATAAGCTGACCTGCTGAAATATCCTTTGTTCCCCCGACAACCCTGACGTCAAAGCGATTCTCTTTATATTCACATTCTAAAATTTCGGTTGTGCCGCCTGATAAGTGTACCGCAAAAAACGGTCCCTCCAAAAGCTCTTGCGCATTTTGCGACAGTATACCTGCCATAATGTGTCCGTCCTGATGCGAGTATTCAAACATAGGCACGCCAAGGCTTTTTGCAATAACCTTTGCAAAGTTCTCGCCAGCTAAAAATACCGGCATATAAGAACCTTCTGCATTTCGGGGTTTTGTTGATACACCCACCGCCGATACGCTTTTCATATCTATATCGAGCTTTGAAAAAAGCTTTGGCAGTTCCTTTAAATGCACAAACACGCCGTCTGACTGACGTATCCCGCGCATACCCTCTTTTATGTCAATAATCTTTCGTTCATTTATAAAAACATCGCCAACCGCCGCAACCGAGGTGGTATAGTTTGACGTGTCTATTCCAAGATAAATGCTCATTTGTTCACAACGCCTGCCAAAACGCCGTTCACGAACACTGATGAGTCCGGCATATCAAATTTTTTCGCAAGCTCTATTGCTTCGTTTATTGCAACCTTTTCCGGCACATCTTCCACATACCTGATTTCATAAATCGCAAGCAAAAGTACGGCTCTTGCCACCTTGGAAATACGCTCCACCTTCCAGCCGTCTGCCAGATTCTCGCTGATTATTCCTGTAAGCTCGTCATACTTCTCCATAACGCCATACACCACATTCTTTATATATGGCATAGATGTTATGCTTGCCGGGATCTCGTTCATAAGGTTGTCAAGCAAAAAATCAACGTCATCCATATGTTGATTAAGCTGAAAAATGATTTTAAATGCCTCACATCTTGCCTGACTTCTTGAAAGTTTTTTGCTCATTTGCGTTCCTTTCTGTGCTACGTTTATGTATACCTGATTTTTGCGTGCACCTACCCATTTTCTTGTATATTATATTATACCCTTTTTTTAACAAAAAAGCAAGGAAAATACACAATTTCCCGCCAAAAAGATTGACTATAATCGGCGGTTTATGTTAATATTAAATTACAGATATTTTAAAAAAGCGAGGACGAATTTTATGGTTTATGTGACTTTGGCAAACGGCTTTGAAGATATTGAAGCATTAGAGCCTGTTGATATTATGAGAAGAGCAGGAATAGAGGTTAAAACTGTAGGAATTTCAGGCAAATCAGCCACATCTTCACACAATGTTACGATAGAGGCAGATATTCTTATCGATGACGTGAATGTTGCGGATATGGAGATGCTTGTACTTCCCGGCGGACCTGGTCATACAAACCTTGATGAGTCCGAAAAGGTTCAGGCTCTTATCTCTTATGCACTTGAAAATGATATTTATATTGCCGCAATCTGTGCTTCACCGTCAATTTTGGGTAAGCGCGGCATTTTGGACGGCAAGAGCTACACTTGTTTTCCCGGTTTTGAAAAATTTGCGCCAATGGGTATTTTTACAGGTGAAAAAGCCACTCTTGACGGTAAAATTTTAACCGGAAAAGGTGCCGGTGCGGCGGCTGATTTTGGTTTTAAAATGGTTGAAATACTAAAGTGCGAGGATATTGCCGATAACTTAAGAAAGGAAATGCAATATATTTAAAATCTAATATCTCATTATTTTTACACCTTTTTTGCCGGTGTATATAATTAGTATTGTGTCGTACATCTAAAAATCGAATAGTTAATTGCATAAAAATACGGTGCTTTGGCACCGTATTTTTATTTTTCAAACACCTTATTCATTATTTCCTGTTTTAAAAGATAAAACTCTTTTTCATATATCATCTTTTCAAAATAATACTCTTTTTCTTTCGTATACAGCTTATAAAGGCGCAAAAACGCCATACCCTCGGATATTTTGTGTCTGTATCTTTGGGATACGTCCGAAAGCTCCTTTTCATACTTTTCATCAGTCCCCAAAAGTCCTGCTGCCTCATAAAAATCAAGTATTTTATCCCTAGCACTTTGCGGGAACATCTCGTGAGGTGCAGTTGAATCAAAAACGCAGAAGTTAAGTTCAGGGATAATCACCATATCAAGACTGTCCTTATCAAAACTGCAATAATAAATCTCAGCATCAAAGCCTTTTAAGTTTGCCTCCCGTACAAGTCTTTTTAAAAATGTCGATTTTCCTGTTCCTGCTCTTCCTTTGATAAAGTACCTTGCTGAAAGGGTTTCCGTCAGGTTATCAATATAATTCACCGACCCGTCAGGCGTTGATGCGCCGAAAAATCTGTGATAGTTTTTGCCCCCTGAAAGTCCCTTTTTGCCTGTTAACAAGCGGTCTATAACACCTTTTTCGTACGACTCAAGCTTTTTGTAGTCCATATTCTGTATATAAATTTTTTCCCATTCATCGTGTATCTTTTTTGCAGCATCATAGCTTTTATACATCTCTCCTATTGCCCATTTTTCTTTTCCTGAAAGTTCATTTATTTCATCCGTCCGCTTTTGACCGGCTTTACCTAAATCTATATTTTCAGCTGTAACTTCGCATGAAACACAGTCCCTGTCCACTACCGCAAGTCCCTTATCCCTGACTATTACGGCATCAATATTTTTAATGTCGAAAGGACTTATTATACATTCTGTATCTTTCAAAAATTCCGCATTTTTAAGCAGTTCTTCAAAGATTTCTGTCTTCTGCTTTTTTGATTCTCCCGATATTGTAAATATTGTTTTCAGTCCTAATAAATTGTTGTCCATAAGGTTTACAAATCCGCCTGCACTGTTTGATGCCGCAAAATATTTTCTCACCATTTCATTACTCCCTTTCTGCATTTTTACTAACTATAGTATATGCGCACTTTTTTATAAACTTTCTTTTACAAAAAAATAAACAGTGTCAACACACTGTTTATTTTTTATAATATTTAATTATAGCTTCTGTAAGCTCCCGATTACTCTCTGTATCCTTCATAAACTGAAGAATTTTACCCATAGTATCGTAAGTATTCTGGACGTTTGTGTTACGGCGGATTGCCCAGCTCGCCTCCGCTTCCTCCGATGTAAGCAGTTTATCTTCTCGGCGGGTCCCCGATTTCAGAATATCAACTGCCGGGAAAATCCGTCTTTCCTGCATTCCACGGTCAAGCTTTAATTCCATATTTCCCGTTCCTTTAAATTCCTCGAAGATAACCTCGTCCATTCGTGAGCCGGTTTCCACCAACGCCGTTGCTAAAATGGTAAGACTTCCGCCCTCTTCAACATTACGCGCAGCACCAAAGAACTTTTTCGGTTTTATAAGTGCATCAGGGTCAAGACCGCCTGACAGAGTTCGTCCTGTAGGGGTTACCGTAAGGTTATATGCTCTTGCAAGACGTGTTATCGAATCCATCAGTATAACAACGTCCTTCTTCTGTTCAACAAGGCGCATGGCACGTTCCAGCACCATTTCCGCACATTTTGTATGGCTTTCAGGGGTCTGGTCAAAGGTTGAGGCCACTACCTCTCCGCTTATGCTTCTCCTGATATCAGTGACTTCTTCCGGCCTTTCGTCAATTAAAAGCACTATCAGCTTTATATCAGGATAATTTTTTGTTATCGACTGTGCAATCTGCTTTATAAGTGTGGTTTTTCCTGCCTTTGGCGGTGCCGCAATCATTCCTCGCTGACCCTTGCCTATCGGTGCTATTATATCTAAAAGCCTTGATGCGTATTTGTCCTTCTCACCCGTTTCAAGTCTTATTTTCTCGTCAGGATATACAGGTGTCAGCTTTTCAAAATTGGTTCTTTTGAGCGCAACTTCAAGACTGTCTCCGTTTATTTTCTTCACAAACAATAGCGGAGAATACTTATCCTCTTCCTGTGACGGTCTTGCATCGCCTGTGATTTCATCACCTGTTTTTAAATTAAACCTGCGGATTTGCGTTGGGGAAACATATATATCCTCCGCTCCCGGCTTATAGTTTTCAAATCGCAAAAAACCGAAGCCGTCCGCCAAAACCTCTAAAACACCGCATACCTCAATAACATCTTGCGGTCTTTGGCGTTTCTTTGGCGCTTCATTTTCTGTTTTTGCTCTGTTTTCATCACGCTTTTTAAGTATTGCATCAACAAGCTCGTCCTTTTTTAATGCGGAAATCCCGGGGATTTCAAGCCCCTGAGCAAGCTGTTTTAATTCTTCCTTCGTTTTGCGTTCAAGTTCACGTCTCTCTTCCAAATCATCACCTCAATCAAATAAGTAGACCAAGCAGTAAATTATGGTTATAAAGATAACCAAGCAAAATGGTCTGGTCCATCGTCTCGCTTATTAAAGCCAATTTGTCGGTAGGCGTGAAAACGCTTACCGCTCCGCAAATTATGTATATTACAAGCAGTGCATTTATAACGCCGATAACCGCCCCCAACGACTTGTTTATGGCGTTAAGACCCGGAAGCTTGAAAAGGCTCTCCAGAATTTTTACCGCTAAGAACACAAAAATACGTACAAGAATAAACAGCAAAATCAGTGCAATAATCCGCATAATAAGCAGGGTTATTGAGTCGGTTATAACTTCCATTACGTTGTTTTTGATTTCTGACATCTGGTGTATGCTTTCCTCTATACTTTTTGTCATAAAGGCAGGAAGCGACATAGCCTCGCAAATCATAATGGATTTTTCCGTGTCAGTCGTGTCTGTTTCCTCAGGAAGATTTTCAGCCCTGTATGTCTTTGTTACATTCTCGCTGACCATCTTCTTTATATTGTCGCCAAGAGGTGAATTTTGCAGTGCATCAAGCACTACTCCCTGCATAGACGCTAAAAGGGTTACCGTCAAAATGAGAGTTATAATGTTTTTTGATGCTGAAATGAATCCTTTCCTTGCTGACATTATAACAAAGAAAGCCACCACCACAATCAGCACTATATCAAGCACACTTCCCATACTCCGTCCCTTTCTTACTCAGCGTTTATTACCACAACGTCCTGCTTTTTTACACGAACAGGCTTTTTTACCTGTATGCTGCTGTTATACACACAAAATATCTTGTTCTTCTCTATGGCGTACGCCTGCTTTATATCCGCACTGCAAGTAGCTCTTTTAACGCCCTTTCCATTGAAGTTTGAAACAATAATATCTCGTCCACTATTATATGCTATATAATCCGCCTTAATGCTTACAGTATCAGGCATAGACTCTGTTTTTATTGTATCATACGGCTTACCGCCTCTTGAAACTACAACTATTTCGCCCACGCCGCCGTTATCAAACAACAAAAGCTTTGAGCCGTTTACTGCAACATCATAGTTTTTCAAAATTCTGCCTGCATAGTCATATTCCCATATAACTTTTCCTGCCTTGGAAATGCCCACACATTTGTTATCGGCAATAGCGTTGAGCTTTTCGCCGTCAAACTCCAGCTCAAAAATTATTGAATTTGAGAAGTTTTCTGTACGGTATTTTTCCTTTCCGTTTACGTCAAGACAGGTGATTAAGCTGTCTGCACCAACATCGGTATTAAGGAGTGATACTGCCACTTTTCTGCTATCTGAAATTGCGGCATCAAGGATGTTATATGAGCCGGAATCCCACGCAAATATCACCTTGCCGCTTGAGTTTAATACCAGAACCTGACCCTTATAGTACTCCTTTTCGCAAACCGCTACAACATCGCCTTTTTCTGACAGGTCACAGGTTATAATGTTGCCTTCTGTTGTTGCTTCAAATACCTGCTTTTTTCCTTTATATAAAAGTATCTTTTTCGCACCGGTTTCATTTATTAAAACATATTCACCACGCACTGTTACCTGCGGTGACTGCATTTGTATAGGAAGCTCCCACAGACTCTCACCCTTTTTGTTAAAGCCTCGGTATCTTGTTTCAGAAACAGCCACAACGTCTCCACCGTAATCTGCGAACTTCGAGTTGGACGCACTGTCAAGTGCCACCGGCAGATTTTCGTTTTTTATCTTCGCAGGTTCTTTTGCTGTCAGTGCAACAGTTCCTTCTTTGGTAACAATTTCCTCTTCCTCTGGATATCCAAGTGCCTGTTCAATAGCCTCTATTTCCTCTTTAGGTATCATTGTAGGCTTAGGTGTCGGCACAGTTTCAGCATCTAAATAAAGCTGCATTTCGATAGGAAGCTCTATTCCCAAAATGTTACTTATTCCGCTTATATTGTGTTTGAAATTGGTTTTGTATGTCTGAAAGAATGGTAAATTCACACCGGCAGCAACCAGCGAAAACAAAGTAATGGCACAGAGGCACACGATGATTAGCAATATTTTCATAATATTAACTTTCTTTTTCATCAATAAAACACCTCCGTTAAAAATAGTCCTTCGGGCGGCGCAGTTATACCTGCCCGCTTTCTGTCGCAAGAATTTATTATGTCCTCCATATCGTCTGCGTTAATTTTTCCGCAGCCCACAAAGGCAAGAGTCCCTGCAATAATTCTTACCATATTGTATAGGAATCCGTTGCCTAAAACGGAAATCTTTATTAAATCTCCGTCCTTTTCAACACTTATATCGTATATGGTCCTGACCGTTGTTTTCACGGTAAATCCACTTGCTGCAAACCCGATAAAATCATGCTCGCCCAAAAACGCCTTTGCGGCTTTTTGCATCGCCTTGATATTTAGATTATACGGGTAGTGCCAGGCATAATTTACTTTAAAAACATCGGGGAACTGTGAATTCTGAATGTAATAAGTATAGCGCTTTTTCTTTGCGCAATATCTTGAATGAAAGTCTGCAGTTTCGTCTTCTGCTTTTATGCAGACAATATCCTTTGGTAGATAGGTTTTTATCGCAAGCGGCAGCTTGTCTGCAGGGATTGTAGTTTCTGACCCGAAATTGCAGACAAACATTTCGGCGTGTACGCCTGTATCTGTGCGGCTGCACCCGATAACTCTCGGGCGTGCGCCGGTAAGCTTAAATATGGCTGTTTCCAAAACATCCTGTACCGTAACCGCATTTTGCTGGCTCTGCCACCCGTGATAACGAGTTCCGTCATACTGGATTGTAAGCTTAATGTTACGCATCCTATCTCCCTTTCATAAATGTTATATTGTCAAAAATACAAAAGATGCCAAAATCACCACAAAAGATGCTACAGCATCACGCCACGTCATCTTCATCTGTTTCATTCTTGTTCTGTTCTTTCCGCCATGATAGCAACGCGAGTCCATTGCAACCGCAAGGTCGTCAGCACGCCTGAATGCACTTATAAACAGCGGCACCAATAACGGTATCATTGCTTTGGCACGCTTTAAAAGGTTTCCGCTTTCAAAATCAGCGCCACGCGCGGTTTGCGCCTTTATTATCTTTTCCGTTTCCTCGGAAAGTGTCGGAATAAAGCGGATTGCAATAGTCATCATCATTGCAATTTCGTGTGCCGGCACTTTTATTACCTCAAACGGCTTTAATAATTTTTCTATTCCATCGGTGAGCATAAGCGGTGATGTGGTAAGTGTCAAAAGAGATGTCACCACAACCAGAAGCGATAATCTCAAAACCATAATCACGGCTGTTTTAAGACCCGCTTCTGTGATTTTTACACTTTCAAAGAACGGACAAGTCCACAAAACTTCACCGCCCTGTGTCATAAACAGGTTAATAATACTTGTGAAAATCAAAATGTAGAGCATAGGCTTTAAGCCTCTTATAATGTACTTCACCGGTAATTTTGAAAGCCATACAAGAAAGGCTGTGAACATGAACACAAGTGCGTATCCAAGTGGCGATGAAATCAGAAATAATATAATTATATAAACCAACGACAACAAAATTTTAATGCGGGCATCCATCCTGTGTATAAAAGAATTTCCTTCTATATACTGTCCGATTGTAATGTCTTTAAACATTTTCTGCCTCCTTTAAAAGCTCGGCATATACTTCTGCTGCAAACTTAACTGTGTAAATGTCTGGTCTTATGTCAATCCCTGCCGCAATAAGTCTGTGTGTCAGCTCGGTTATCTCAGGGACATCAAGCCCCATCTCCCGAAGCTCTGCTGAACGCTCGAACACCTCTGCTACACTTCCACGCATAGCAAGCTTTCCTTTATTCATAACAAGCACTTTGTTTGCTATGGCGGCAACATCTTCCATTGAGTGCGAAACAAATATAATTGTCAGCTTTTCGTTTTCTTTGTGAAGTGTAACAAGCTGGTTCAAAATCTCGTCTCTGCCCTTCGGGTCAAGCCCCGCTGTCGGCTCGTCCAATATAAGCACTTTAGGGCGCATTGAAAGGACGCCTGCAATCGCAACCCTACGCTTTTGTCCGCCCGACAATTCAAAAGGCGACTTTTCCAAAAGCTCCTCAGAAAGCCCCACAAAGTGAATTGCATCAAGAACTCTCTGTTTTATTTCCTCCTCTGAAAGTCCCATATTGCGAGGTCCAAAGGCTATATCCTTATACACCGTTTCCTCAAAAAGCTGATGCTCAGGATACTGAAAAACCAAGCCAACGTCACGGCGCACTTCTCTTAAATCAACATCGGGTGCCGTTATATCAACGCCGTCAATCTCGATTTTTCCGCCTGTTGGCTTAATAAGAGCATTAAGATGCTGTATCAATGTGGATTTGCCTGAGCCTGTATGCCCTATCACCGCCACGAAATCACCGTCAGGTATTTCAAAGCTTATATCTGATAAAGCAGTTTGCTCAAACGGCATACCCTGCTGATATATATAACTTAAATTTGTTACCTTAATCATTTCTTTAATCCCTTTAATTTCTGAAGAAGTACTTCCTTGCACTCGTCCACTGTGATTATATCCTCCGGTAAATCAATACCCATTGCCCGAAGCCTGAATAACAGTTCTGTAACCTGTGGTACATCCAGACCTATCTTCTTGATTTTTTCAACCTCGGAAAACACCTTTTTCGGTACATCGTCAATTACAACCTTGCCTTTTTCCATAACCACAACCCTGTCAGAAAGCGCGGCTTCTTCCATATAATGAGTTATTAAAACCACTGTCATTCCACGCTCCCGATTAAGCTTTTTAATGGTCTTCATAACCTCGTGTCTGCCCTTAGGGTCAAGCATAGCAGTCGGCTCGTCAAGAATAATAATCTGCGGCTCCATAGCAAGAACGCTTGCGATTGCTATTCTCTGCTTCTGTCCGCCTGACAGTCTTGATGGCGTGCTTTTCGCAAACTCTGACATATTCACTATTTCAAGACACTCGTCAACTCTTCGTCTTATTTCTTCCGGCTTTATGCCCAGATTTTCAGGGGCAAACGCCACTTCGTCTTCAACAATCGCCGCAACAATCTGGTTGTCAGGATTTTGGAAAACCATTCCCGCTGTGCTTCTTATATCAAAGGTGTGCGCTTCGTCCTGCGTGTCCATTCCGGCAATATACACCCTGCCGCCTGACGGCAACAAAATGCCGTTCAAGTGCTTTGCAAAGGTGGATTTTCCCGAACCGTTATGACCAAGCACAGCAACAAAGCTGCCCTTTTCAATATGAAGGTCAAGCTCTTTTATAACATACTTTTTCTCTTGTGTTTCTTCGTCATCATAAGAAAATGACAACTTTTCTACGTCAATCATATCAGTCTTTGCTCCAACGACTACTCATTCCGCAAGGAAGCACCAATCCCTTTTCCTGCATCATAAGTCCTATTTCATCGCAGGCAACCTTTCCTGCGTATTTCTTCTTCATTGTAAGTGTTAAAACGTTTTCCATAATGGTCTGGGAAAGTCCTGTTGTGTATGAATTTATCAGGAAGAACAACGGCTCGTCCGACAAAATCTTCATACAGTCCTCAACCAAAGAATAAAGTTCGTCCTCAATTTTCCAAAGCTCGCCGTTTGGTCCTCTGCCGTATGACGGCGGGTCCATAATGATAGCATCGTACTTTTTCCCTCGCCTTGCTTCTCGCTGAACAAACTTCTTTACATCGTCAACGATGTATCGTACCGGCTTATCAGAAAGCCCCGATGATGCCATATTCTCCTTTGCCCAGGCTACCATTCCCTTTGATGCATCAACGTGGCACACTTCTGCGCCTGCCGCAGTTGCCGCAACGGTTGCACCGCCCGTATAGGCAAAAAGGTTTAAAACCTTAATCGGTCTTCCTGCATTTTTTATAAGTTCAGAAAACCAGTCCCAGTTAACTGCCTGTTCGGGAAAAAGCCCTGTATGCTTAAATCCCATCGGCTTTATGTTAAAGGTCAGGTTTTTATAGGAAACCGTCCATCTCTCCGGCATCTTTTTGTTAAAATACTCCCAACTTCCGCCGCCTTTATCACTTCTGTGATATGTGGCATCTGTTTTTGTCCATAAAGGAGTTTTTGCCTTTTCGGTCCAGATTGCCTGAGGGTCAGGTCGGCGAAGGAGTATGTTTTTCCAGTACTCAAGCTTTTCACCGCCTGCTGCATCTATTAAAATGTAGTCTTTCCAACTATTTGCACACCACATATTATTTCTTCTTTCTGATATTAATAAGTCTTACAATTACAGGGCTTAACACAAGGTTTACGCCAACTTCCACAAAAAAGTTCAAGCCGATAAGTCCCACAAAAATGAACTGCACGCCGTTAGCGCCACCTGCCCATTCGGTAATAGTTTCCATAAAGAACAGAAGACATCCCAAAACGAATACGCCTGTGTTTACTATAGGACAGGCAATTGCTGATAAAACAACTGCTAATGTATGGTTTACCTTTTTTAATGCGTTATACAAAAGTCCTGCTAAAAGACCGCAAAGAGTTCCTTTTACAAGCACGGTTATAATTGTTCCTATAACATTAACCGCCAAAAATGCATTGGCATCGCCGCTTGCAAGCACCGCAATACCTGACACCAAGCCAAGCCAAGCGCCAATCCCGGCACCGCAAGTTGCCGCACCGATGGCTATAGGCACTAAAACAAGATTGATTGCAAACATTCCGGCAGGAATTCTTATGTATGTCTGCAGCACCCAGACAAGCGCTGTCAGAATAGCCGATAATACCAAATTTTTTGTTGTCATTTTACTCATTTGTGATTCCTCCTCAAAAAGCCTATAAAAAGACATTCTTTTTCAATTTATTATTTTATCATATTTTGAAAAATTCGTCAATACAAAACAGGCGTGCATGCTAAAAAATATACTGCCGAAACCCGCTCTGCTATTGACTTTTCTTCCTTTTTTTGCTATACTTTTTAGGAAATGAAAGGTGATTTGATATGAGAAAATCCAAAACCAGTTGCGAAACCTGTGCATACTACGCCTATGACGAGGATTGGGAAAGCTATTTTTGCGAAATAAACCTTGACGAAGACGAAATGATGCGCTTTATGCAAGGCAGCTTCTATAACTGCCCATATTGGCGAAACGGTGACGAATACGAACTGGTACGCCACCAGAATTGACATAAAATACCGCCTTTTTGGGCAATTTATTTATATAAACTTTTGGAAAAGAGGTCTTTTAATGATTAAAGTGGGGATTGTTGGCTACGGCAACCTTGGTCGTGGCGTTGAATGTGCTATAAAACAAAATGATGATATGGAGCTTTACGGCGTTTTTTCAAGAAGAAATCCGGATAGCTTTGAAACCCTGACAGGTGCAAAAACTTACCATATTGACGAAATTTTAAAGCATAAGGACGAAATTGACGTTCTTGTTCTTTGTGGCGGAAGTGCAACAGACCTTCCAAAGCAGACACCTATATTAGCAAAGAATTTCAATGTTATCGACAGTTTTGATACGCACGCAAAAATTCCCGAACACTTTGGAAATGTGGATAAGGAAGCAAAACAGGGTGGAAATATCGCAATTATATCAGTTGGTTGGGACCCGGGAATGTTCTCGCTAAACCGACTTTACGCAGAAGCTGTTTTACCTTGCGGCAAGGACTATACTTTCTGGGGCAAAGGCGTAAGCCAGGGGCATTCCGATGCAATCCGCAGGGTTGAGGGCGTTTTGGATGCAAAGCAATACACTATCCCTTGCGATGACGCTTTGGAAAAAGTACGAGCAGGCGAAAACCCTGACCTTTCAACACGTCAAAAGCATTTGAGAGAATGCTTTGTTGTTCTAAAAGATGGTGCTGACGCCAGAAAAGTAGAAAAAGAAATCAAAGAAATGCCTAACTATTTTGCGGACTATGACACAACCGTTCACTTTATTTCAAAAGAAGAACTTGACCGCGACCACAGCGGTATTCCACACGGCGGATTTGTTATAAGAAGCGGAAAAACAGGGCTTAACAGTGAGAATAACCACATAATTGAATATAGCTTAAAGCTTGACTCCAATCCTGAATTTACTTCTTCGGTTTTGGTATGCTACGCAAGAGCGGCGGTTCGTATGTCAAAAGAGGGTATTTTTGGCTGCAAGACAGTGTTCGATGTAGCGCCGTGCTACCTTTCACCGCATACAAACGAAGATTTAAGAAAAAGATTGTTATAATGCAGGGAACGGCCTGAGTGTCGTTCCTGATAAACAACACACAAAAACCACCTGCAAAACAACTGCAAGTGGTTTTTTTATTACATAGCATCAAGCTCCGCAAACAACTTCTCAAGCCTGTAAAGTTCACTTTCCTTATTGGATGCCATCCAGCTTTCACGGTAGCGCTTAAGGAATTCCTGAGTATTTGATACTCTCTTGAGTTCATATTTACCAAACTTGGTAAGCATTTCAGCTACTACAATTATGCCTTCTGCCGCCAGGATAAACTCTGTTCTGTACCTATCTATCTCCCAGCTCTGTTCTTTTAGTTCACCGATAACTCTCCGGCAATCAGCAATACAACTTTTAATTTCTTCCTGAGTTGGAAGCTCAAAATCATGCATTTGCGAGTTCATAGTCATTATCGAATAGCTCCAGATAAGCTTGTTCCATGACATCAGCAAATTGGCATGGCTCACAATTTTAAGGTATTTGACAGCATTTTGGTTCTTGTAGCAAATCGCATTTAGGCTCTCGTCAAACTCCCCATCCGCCTTTGTTTCGATATTCCAGCTTTTTTGCAGCGCCAAGAACAAAGCCGTGCATAGAAAGTTCAATAGAACATAAGTGCCCATAATCGCCCCAGTTTGTGTTAATCATACCTGTAGCACCGTGCTTGTATCCCTCACTTACCTCGTTTGATGCAGAAACTGTCAGAATAACATCTGTTCCGTTTTTAAACACGCTCAAAGCCTTGTCTATTCTTGCATCATCAATCAGGTTCTTAATATTAATCTCCTTTGATGTAAGTACATTTTCCTTAATTTCAAGCTTTTTTGGTTTTGGTAATAAATGCATATATTTTCTCCTTTGTTATTTGCTGTAACCCCTCGACCGTATTATATCACAGCTTCATAAAAAATTCAATATTATAGATTTGAGGTAGTATGACTTTTAAAAACGCAGAATAAATCCATTGAATTTACCAAAGGAATACGAGATACAAATATCCCCTCGTATTTGCATACAAAAAAAGAGGAACAGCGAGACAAGTGACTAATTTTTTGTATAAAAAATCGGAACAAGCGCTATACAGCTTGCTCTGACGTGGAAGAAACGAATGACTTAGATGCAACTGCACCAAAGTGCACTCGTAAAAAGGTGGTAGCGACAGCGAAGCGTCGTGAGTGCGTTTACAAACGAACAGGTAAGCAGAGCGTGCCTTTTTACGAAAAAGGAGGAACAGTGGAGCAAGTGACTGATTTTTTTGCACAAAAAAAATCGGAACAAGCGTAACTTGTTCCGACGTGGTGGGCCATCAAGGACTCGAACCTTGGACCGTCCGGTTATGAGCCGGATGCTCTAACCAACTGAGCTAATGGCCCAAATTTAGCAAAAAGCCTCTCATACGAAAGGCTTTTTACATTTTGGTGACCCGTGGGGGAATCGAACCCCCGTTACCGCCGTGAAAGGGCGGTGTCTTAACCGCTTGACCAACGGGCCATTTGCGATAACTCAATATTAAATTATCGCAAGCTGAACCTAAGTTCAGTTCCGGCAACTATCTACTTTCCCAGGCAGTCACCCACCAAGTATCATCGACGTTAAAGAGCTTAACTTCCGTGTTCGGGATGGGAACGGGTGGATCCTCTTTGCTATCGTCACCGGATATTAAGGATATCTTGTACCCTCAAAACTAAATAATGTATCATCTCTAAAATGTAGACTT